>JAFZZX010000076.1 GCA_017615515.1 Clostridia bacterium | reverse complement strand
GGCTATGAAGGCAGGGAACGGCGCCCCCTACCCGCCCCGTCGGAGCGTAATAAGATTGTACCATATTCGGCGGGGTTCGGTCAATGCCTAAAGAACGAGATGTTGACAAAAGATTAAATCATTTGTATCTAAAGTCGAAGTCCCGATTTCCTATGCGAAATGAAAAAGGAAGGTCAAACCTCCCTTTCAATCAGCCGATAATTCCCGCCATATGATGAAATCTATCTTTTTCACCCTACCGATTTGATCTCGGTACTCCGGAAACAGTCGATCGAACTTGTCCGAGAGCGCCCGAGCGGACGGAGTACGATACCAAGCCTCAATCTCCCGATAATTGGCAAGCTGACAAGCGAATTTCTTGTCCTGCCGCCAATAGGCGGGAGGCGTCTCAAGATCCAAATAGGCGGCGACCTTCCTGTCGTAGATCGGACGGGTCGGGTCAAGCGTGTGCAATAACTTGCTGGCAAAAGACAACTCCACCCTCTCCCCCGAAGCGTTTCGTTGCAGATAGGTCATCACCTCTTCGATACTTAAGTTCTTCCCTTTTTGCGCCTCCATATACGCATAGAAAATCCGCCGCCATGCCTCGTTCCTACGGACTTGATAAAAGCCGTTAAATAGGTGCTGAAACGCCGCGTCTTCGGCTACGTTCGTGTGTCCGACCGCACGCATGATCGCCAAGTATTTCTCTATCCCGCGCTTGGTTTTTTCTATCTCTTTTCTTGCCTTGTCTGACATTGTTTTCATTGGTATAATCGGTAATACCGTCTTCGGCATTCAGTCTTTCTTACTATAAAGGTTCAGTCGTTCCATTACCGCCGATCCGAACTGCTTATCCGCTGCGTCGGACGCATATTTTCGAAGGGTAGCCGCAGCGACTTGCGCGATTTGAACATAATCGACCTCGACAAATCCGGTTTCCTTGTACACCTCGTCCATCGTTTCGACGACCTTTTTCAACAGATCCGTCAGGATTTTATCTTTGTCAATGTCCAGCTCGTCAAGCATCATTTTCATTATCATTGCCTGCGACGCGTCAAATCCTTGCATATTCTGCAACAGATAGACGATCGACAGCATCTTTAGTCCGTCGATCATACAGCATACCAGTTTACTGCCCGCCGACGGCCTTTGGCTAAACTCTTTTTCCGCAAAGCGTTTGAAACGATCAAATCGTTCATTGCGTTCAAACAAGATGGTGCCTTCTTGCAGCAGCACCGTAAACACCTCGCGGATCACGCCGAAATACAACAAATAATCCTCACGCGATTGGCTAAGATCCAGCAGGTGCTCCGCGACCCCTATGATTTTATCCAACACAAGCTCTCCTTTCTCAAGAGAAAGGATCTTGTGTTCGCAATACGTGCGATAGATCGTTAAAAAACTCGAAACGATCTCACGCAAATACTCGGTGTTTTCACGGTTAAAACGAATGATCGAATTGAGATAGAGGTCAATATTGTCGAACTTCTGTATCAGATATTCGGCGACGTTTTTCTTTTGGACAAGTTCTTGATACAACTGCACGTATAACCACCCTGCTCGGGGATTACCGCGCTCGGCAAATCTGGTCAGTTTGCAAAAAACGCTTTCCGCCATCATCTCTTCGGGTATGCCGACGTCACGATCTCCGCATATGATTTCTATCACGATCGTGATCAACGCATTCAGATAATCAATGTTATCGGGCGCCAGTTTCGCAATATTGTTTCTCAGATCATAAATCTCTTTGCTTACGGTTAAATCCTTTTGTTTCGGGTCTTTTTCACCTATATTATACCATCTCCAAACAGCCAACCCATACGTGTAGCCATAGCAGTTTTTGAGAGAAGTCCTGTCTTGCTCATAAAGCCTTTTGAACGCCTCATACGCACGTCTTGCAAAAGGAACCGCAACGTCAAGATTCCTACGAGAGAAGTTTAACGAAGCATACACGTGCAGAAGTTCCGCATAGGCATATTCGGCGCTCTCGGGTTGATTCTCGTATATATCGATCAATTGTTTTGTCATTTCTATCGCAAGGCTTCCATAGCCTCGCGCAAACTTACGCATTGCATTCGGGAGCCACGGTTTTAAGGTTTTATCCCTTAAAACAGCCATCAATGCTCGTTGCAGCAATGCCATCGAGATCTCTCGTTGATCGATGGCAAAGCACAACTCGGCGGCGAAGTAGAACAAATCTGCCGCCTTATCGGCATTCTCTTTTACAAGCGCATCCTGATCCTCTTTTTGTAAAAACTCGATCAACTCTTTCATAAGGCCGACTGCATTTTGTTCAAGACCGAACGAAATGGCGTATTCGAAAAGCGGCGTAAGCAACAAGAGTTTGCTGCGCCCTCCCGCAAACGTCGGATCCAAAACCAAATAAAGTCCTTCGCAAAAAGACAAAACTCGTCCCTTATCCGGAATGGTAGCGGCATAGTTTAACAAGGCAGTCATCCAATATTCGACGGTTGCATAATCGGACAATTTGAAAACGCGGCTCATAACGGAGAAAAGCGGCTTTGCCTTTTGCATGGATTCCATTGCATCGTGGAAGACCGCCAAAACGGCTTCGGTCGCATATTCCGTTTTTGTATAGTCGGTTAATAACCGAGCGAAATGATCCGTCTCCTCGGTGTATGACAGCCGATTTCTCGTCAGCGGATCTATCCCCGTACGCACGAGCGCGTCGTACACGGGTTTGACGTACTTTCGATCATCGGGACTGTCGACGACTTGCTTCATCAAGTCCGAAACCAACCCGTATTGGAAAGAGATACAGTCGTTTTCTTCCAAAAGAAAATCACGCAAATAGTATTTATACGTATAGTAGTCCAAGTCGCTCCACGGGCGTGCGAAGAGGTTTTCATAGGCTTCTCGGGCAATGCTCAACGGGACGGGTGCACCGTATAAGACCATTATTTTAAACAAATAGGAGGAAAACGCGGGATAAATATAATTATCCAAATCCCGAATATGCCACAAAACGATGTCTTCTAGCCGATCGGGGGCGGAATCCACGATCTTTTTCATCTCTTGCATCATCAGATCGGCAAAGGCGCCTTCCCTTTTATATACGGACCGATATCCTGCCTCGTCCAGGATAAGCAGTCTGCTCGTCAACAAAGACAAATAGAATGCGTTTTTGGCATTTTTACAATGCTGTTTTACGTATTCGCACATCCCATTATAAAACGTTTTGTTGTACTGTCGGGCAATAAACATCATAAAAGGTTCGATTTCCGCGTCGTCCAAGCCTTCAAAACGGACCTTTTCCGCTTCCAAATCGGATACGTAATTCTCCATTCTTTCGCTGTTTACCGAAATAAACAGTCGCGCTTTGTCTTGACCCGCCTCCACGATCGTACGGTAAAATAAGAAAAACTGCGTCGTCGGAATGGATTCTATGCTGTCAAAAAACAGGTATTTCAATTCCCCTTTTTCAAGATAGTTTTTCAAATCTCGGATCTGCGTTTCAAACGAATAAGAATCCGAAACGTATTCTTTCAAAAAATCGATCAATGCCGACCGCCCTCTAAAGGGATTCACAAGCACCTTACGACCGCTCTGCGCGTACTCTTCCGCCAAGAGTTTCAGAGCGGTGCTTTTGCCCGTTCCCTTTTTTCCGACCGCAATCACGACCGAGTTCTTTTTTTCTGCCTCTTTCAATAGGGACAGTTTGGCTGACGCAAAATATTTTTCCTGTCGAATGCTGTTGATATTGTTCGGTTTTACCGTTTCCTTGAACAAACCGATCGTTCCCGAAACAAAACTCGGATCCAAAGTAATTTTGCCGTCAACGATCTCCTCTTTCGTATATTCCGCGTAGCGATAACTCGATCGAATGCGATCCTTTAGTGATCGAGCACGTTCTTCGTCTTGATCGCTGTCCGAAGTGAGCATAAAAAGCATTTTATCTTTCGGGAAGATGGTTTCCGCATACTTAATCTCTATTTCCGTATAGCTGAACTCCTTGTCTTCTCCAAACAAACTCTGCCCTATGGATGCATCCGCAAGACTACCGTATCCGGAAGCGATCAGACCGAGAAACAGATCGCTGTCTCTTATGGCTTCCAAACACTTATCGATAACGAATCTCGAGCGCATATTGGCGTCGACCTCTTCGCTGTCGTTAATGCCCCATCTTAAATCAACGAATCGAATCTGTATGTCGCGATCTTTGTATTGCTCGGCGAGCATCGCGCTTACTTGACGATGTAAAACGTCGCGCTCGACAAGCATTTCTCTGAACAAACTCGAAACAAATACTTTTACATACTCCATTTTTTACTCCATTGGTTTCGCTCGTGATGCACGGATGATCCTTGAAGTGATGAAACCTCTTCCGTTATTGGTTGCCGAAACAATCGAAAGAACTCTGAATAATACTATAGTATAAACACGCGAGATTGTCAAATCGGAGAAATCGCCGCCCTTTTCCGCTGTTTTCGAAACGAGCGGTATATTATAGGGGCGACCTTCTCCCTTTCGCAAAAAGGACACGATTTTCCGAGAGAATAACCGACATCATAAACGTCGCTGACGAAATACGCGCACGGCGTGCCCGATGGCGTAAAACTGCGCCGACGCTTTCGGTTTTGGACACAAAAAAATCTCGCCGAATCATGCGGATAGGCTCTGCCGTGATGATATACAAAGGCGTGCCGCCTTTGATGATATACCAAACCTCGCTTCGCTTCGGTTTGGATACAAAAATAAGGACTTCGGCTATGAAGTCCTTATTTTTGGAGCTAATGGCCGGATTCGAACCGGCGACCTGTTCATTACGAGTGAACTGCTCTACCAGCTGAGCCACATTAGCAAGTAGCACTATTATAAATCATTTTTTCGAAAGATACAAGAGGTTTAGTGCCCTTTTTTCAATTCTTCCACAAAATCGTTCATTCTCTCCATCGCACGCTCCAGCCTTTCCATACTGTAGGCGTAGCTGATACGGACGTGCGAACGATCGGTCTCGCTGAATGCGCTGCCGGGGACGACCGCGACCTTCTTGTCGTAGAGGAGTTTCTCGACGAAGGCTTCGTCGTCCAGCCCGAGGTGGCTGACCTGCGGGAAGATATAAAACGCGCCCTTCGGCTCGAAGCAATTGAGCCCCATATCGAGGAGCGCTTTGTAGATAAACTTGCGCTTGCGGTCGTATTCGAGACGCATTTCCTCGACGAAGTCGAAGTCGGTCTCAAAGCCGTGCTTCAAGAGGGCGATCAGCGCCTCCTGCGCCATCGTGGGCACGCACATGATCGCGAATTGGTGGATCTTGTAGACCTGTTGATAGATCTCCTTCGGCGCGGCAAGGTAGCCGAGACGCCAACCCGTCATCGCGAAGCTCTTGCTGAATCCGCTGAGCAGCACCGTGCGCTCCTTCATACCGGGAAGCGCGGCGATGGACGTATGCTTGACGCCGCCGTAGGTCAGCTCGGAATAAACCTCGTCAGTCACGACGATCAGGTCGTGCTTCTTGATCACGGGGACGATCGCCTCGAGCTCTTCGCGCGTCATGATCGCGCCGGTCGGGTTATTCGGATAGCACATCAAAAGGACTTTCGTCCTCGGGGTGATCGCCTTCTCGAGCGCTTCGGGGGTCAGGATGAAATTGGTGTCCTGCGTCGTCTCCACGACCACGGGCACGCCGCCCGCCATCGTGACGGCGGGATAATACGAGACGTAGCACGGGTCGGAGACCAAGACCTCGTCGCCGGGGTTCAAGAGAGCGCGCATCGTGATGTCCACCGCCTCGGAGACGCCGATGGTCGGCAGGATCTCGCACGACGGATCGTACTCGAGCGCGTACTTCTTGTGAATGTAGTAGCTCATGAGCTCGCGGAGCTCCATGATACCGCCGTTGGAGGTATAATGGGTGTGTCCGGAGAGAAGGCTCGTGACGCCGCCGTCGATGCCCTCTTTCGGGGTGACGAAGTTCGGCTCGCCCACGCCGAGAGAAATGCAGTCGGGCATGGTCGCCGCGATGTCGAAATACTTTCTGATGCCGGAAGGCTTGAGCCCCACGATCTTGTGATTCAAATACTTGGTGTAGTCCATAGTAATACCTATTATAACTTTACCTGCGATATTAGTCAATGTTTTTGGCGAAAATCCAAAGTCGCGACCCTTATTCCTTCTCGAGAAGCGTGCGGATCGCCGCAGAGGCGAGGGCGAGACCCGCCGCGGGCGGAACGAACGCATTGCTACCGAGCGCCCCGCCGAAAGAGAGCGGTTTCTCGGTCGAATACACCACCGTGGCTCCCTTGGTTATCCCTTGAGCGGCAAGGAGTTTCCTGACTTTCTTCGCGAGAGGACAGGTGTGCGCTTCTGAGACGTCCGCCACCTTGAATGCGGTCGGATCGAGGCGATTCGCCGCCCCCATCGACGAGAAGACGGGGACGCCGCGCCTGACGCATTCCGCGATCAAGGCGACCTTCGCGGGGACGTCGTCGATCGCGTCGAGAACGCAGTCCGAGTCCCAGATCGGCAGTTCGGCAAGATTGTCCGCCGTAATAAAGAGCGGGAGCGCCGTAACGTCTGCTTCGGCGTTGATCTCCCGCGCGCGCTCGGCGGCGACGATCGCCTTTTCCCTGCCGACCGTGCGCTCGGTCGCAAGGAGCTGTCTGTTCAGATTGCTCGGATTGACCTTGTCGCCGTCGATCAGGACGATATGTCCGACGAAAGAGCGGGCGACCGCTTCCGCCGCCTGTCCGCCCACGCCGCCGAGCCCGACGACGGTCACTTTTGACTTTTTCAGCCGCTCGAGCCCCGCCTCGCCGACGAGGATCCCCAGCCGATCCGTATTTCTTTCCATATCGTGATTATAGCACGATCGATAAAAATACGCAACGATTCTCCCCGCCCCGCCCCTAATGCACACGATTTGCTTGACGGCGCGAGGCGTTTTTCCTTATAATTTTCCCATGGAAAATTTGCGTTCCGACAAAATGGCGACGATGCCCGTTAAAAAACTACTGATCTCGATGAGTCTGCCCGCGATCTTCTCGATGCTGGTACAGGCGATCTACAACGTCGTGGACAGTCTGTATCTCGCCCGTTTCTCCCCGAAAGCGATCGAGGCGACGGCGATCGTCTTCCCGATGCAAATGCTCGCGATCGCACTCGGCATCGGCATCGGCGTGGGCACCAACGTCTATATCTCGAAAAGCCTCGGCGAAGGCAGGCGCGACCGTGCGAGCCGCGCGGCGCAGAACGGTCTCTTCCTCGCGCTCGTCGGCTACGTCGGCATCTTGATGCTCGGGCTCTTCGCCGCGAAGCCCTTTATCCTCGCCTATACGAGCGACCCGGAGACCATCGAAATGGCGCACTCCTATCTGTCGATCTGTATGATCTTCTCCTTCGGTTCGATGATCGAACTGACCAGCAGCAAGATCTTGCAAGCGACGGGCAATATGCGCGTGCCGATGTTCACCCAATTGATCGGCGCGATCACGAATATCATTCTCGACCCCTTCCTGATCTTCGGCATCGGCGGACTGCCCCGCCTCGGCACCAAGGGCGCCGCGATCGCCACCGTGATCGGTCAGTTCTTCGCGATGACCTTCTCTCTGTGTATGTTGATCTTCCGCAAGCAGGATGTGCAACTCCTCAAACGCGGGTTCCGTCCGTCCTTTAAGTTCATCGGCAGGATCCTGCGCGTCGGCTTCCCCTCGCTCCTGATCAGCGCGATGCCATCTTTCACGATCATCCTCGTCAATAGCTTCATCAAGGACTTCCCCTATGCGATCTCGGTGCTCGGCGTCTATTTCAAATTGCAGTCCTTTATCTTTATGCCGGTATTCGGGTTGACGCAGGGCGGTATGCCGATCCTGAGCTACAACTTCGGCGCCTATAACCGCGACAGGTTCTCGCAGACCTTCCGATTTATGGTCACCCTCGCGATCGCCTATATGGCGTTCGGCTTGATCCTATTCCAATCCATTCCCGCGCAGCTGATGTCCCTCTTCGGATCGGAAGAAGGCTTTATCGAGGTCGGCACCTACGCCCTCCGCACGATCAGCATTTGCTTTATCTTCGCGGCGGCGATCATCTCGGTCACCACCGTGATGCAGTCGCTCGGGCGCGGATTTACCTCTTTCCTGATCACGG
>JAFZZX010000075.1 GCA_017615515.1 Clostridia bacterium | reverse complement strand
GTTCTCTTTCTCCGAGCCACCGAGATCGTTCACGGTGCGAGAATAGTCGCCGACCGCGGTTTTCGCGACGTTCACGTCGTACGAAAGGGTGAGCTCGTCGCCCGCATACGCAAGGTTGGTGACCGTCGCGACGGGCAAATGTTCGTTCTTGTCGTAAACGTAGGTATCGTGATCCCAATCGACCGTCACGACGCGCGGTTCGACGGTCAAGGTTGCATTCGGGAAAGAAAGGTCGTAATTGTCGTTATTCAACCCGCCCGCCTTGACGGTATAGTCGCCGATCCCGCGTTTTTCGGGGTCTGTCGGATCGTAGCTCGTCGTGTAGGTCACGACGCCGCTCAGTTGATCGCCGAAGACAATCCCGTCGGTCTCGTACTCGAATGCGGGGATCCCGGCGCCATATTTGATCGCAACGGGCTTTACCGTCACGGTGGCGGCTTTCGGCGTAATCGCGTATTCTCCGCTGACGAGAGCGTCGCCGAGTTTGTAGTTGTCGTTATCGATCGCCGTCGCCGTATAGGTGAAGACGCCGACGTCGGTCGCGTTCTTCCCCGCCGTGAGCGCCGTGGTCACGTTACAAATATCTCCCGCGAACAGACCTTGCGCCGTCGCGCCGACCTTCTTCTCCGTGCCGGAATAGACGAGCGCCGAGGGAGCGGGTTCTTCCCAAGACAACGTGATCTCAAAGGGCGTGATCTGATAGATGGCGCTCGCCAAGTTCTGTCCGCCGACCATCGTATAGTTGGCGTTGTCCTTGATCTCGGTCACGGAGAAACGGAAAGAGCCGACGAAATAGTTATTACCCATCGTCAATTCGGAAGAAAGGGTGACGACGTCGGAACCGACCTTATTCGTCACGGTCGGGACGGGCACCTTATCGCTCTTGGAATAGACGAGATCGACGTCGCTCCAGGAGACCGTGATCGGTCTCGGCAGGATCGTATAATGCTTTTCCGCGGTGGTTTCGAGATAATTCTTGGATTCCGCGGTCGTCAAGCGCACGACGTAGGAGCCCGCCTCGATCGGGACAGCCGCCCCGAACGGCGCTTCGTCCTCGTCGACGCGATAGGCATAGCTCGGCGTGCCCTCTTCCTCGTTGCCGCTGACGACGGGGGTCGGAGCCTCGTCGCCGTAGGTGCGATCCGCATAGGAGAGCGAGAGCGACGCGCGCTTGATCTTATTGATCGTGTAATGCAGGACGTGCGTGCCGACCGCGAGTTTGTAATTGGCGTTGGTCACGCCGACGATCTCGGCGTCGTATTCGCCCGCATCGGTCGCCGCGCCTTCGAATAGGAACCCACACTCGTCATTGTCGCACAGATCCTTTTCGAGCGCGACCGCAATGGGGCATTGTAGGGACTTATTATAGTCAAAAACCGACGTTCCCCATTCGTAGCCGATCTCCTTGGGTTCGATCGTAAAGTCCTTCGTGACGACGGCAGCTTCCCCTTCGCCGAAGGTATAATTACTGCCGTATTTGAAAGTGGCGGACAAGGTGTAGTCCCCCGCCGCGGTCTCCTCGTTATCTTGGTAAACGAGGTCGTCGAGCGAGACCTCTTCCTCCCCGTCGACATAGCCGACCAGTTCTTCCGCATTGACGGAGAAGGGCTTGCCGTCGTAGATGAATACCGAACGCGACCAAACGCCCACCGTCACGGTCTTCTTCGCGATCACGTAGGCTTTGGTGCCGTTTTGGACGATCTCGTAGTTTTCGGGCGTGATCGTTACGCCGTTGTCGTTCTCGTCCCGCTCCGAAGCGACCGCGACCGCCTCGTAGTTGCCCGCGTGGCTCTCGGCGCCCGTCACGACCAAATACTCCGACACGTTGAAGACTTCTGTCGAAGCGATCGGCGCTTGTTTTGTGCCGTTGTAGACGTAGGAAAGGTCGTCCCAATCGACGACGATCTGCTTTTTCTCAATCGAGAAAGTCTGTTTGTTTGCGTTCACGCCCGATCCGACGAAGATATACTTCTTCGATGATTCGGTATCCATCGACGCCGTGACGGCGTAGACGCCCGCATTGGTCGCGGATTCACGGTCCTTGGTGATCTCGATCACGTCGTCGCCGACGCGATCCGCCTCCTCGTACGCGACCGTGACGGGTTGCGCCGCATTCGTAAATTGTCCCATCGGCAACGTCCAGTTCAGACGGAGCGTCTTTTTGTTGACCGTAAAGGTATAGTCCTGCGTGACGCTCTCCGAGAGCCCCAACGAAGTCAGCGCCTCGCCCGGATTCGCCGCCATCGAAAGGGTGTAGGTCCCGCTGTCGAGAGGCCGCTTGCCTTCCATCGCAAAGGTCCAATTGCCGGGTTCGAGTTGCTTGACGTTCAACGTCGTATTCCCCTTCTTCAAGGTGTATTGCACGGGGAAAGCACAACTCGTAAGGATCGCAAGATTCGCGTTTTGACCGTAAGTGATCGTAACGGCGGGCGCGTCCACGCGCTCAATGGAAGGGGGTACGATCTCCCACAACGGTTCGAGTTCAAAAGAAGAAGCGATCTCCCCTTCGGCGAAAGCGCGGAAGTCCGCACCGCCCTCTACGACGTGATCCTCACCGTCTTCGACGCGCATTTTCCATACTACGTTAAAGCCGTTTCTTTCGGGCAAGCGATCGAAAACGGCGACCAAGTCAGAAGCGATGGAATAACTGACGCGGTCGCTCTCCGTCGGCGCCCATTTCTTGTCGTTGCCGCAATACGAAGCGGCGCTTTGTCCGATCGAGAAACGATAGATCTTCTCGAGAGCGAGGGCAAAATCGTTTTCGCCCGCTTCCCCTTTTGCAAGGATCATTCCGTCGTTATTGTCGTAGCAATACGCCAGGTCGCCTTGATCTTTGACGTTGGAATGCTCGAGAAGCTTCTTCTTCTCAGGATCGAGTTTCTCCTTGAGATCATCCAGCGTGATCTCGGCGCCGCCCTTTTTATAGATCGTGGGGATATAGCCGATCGACCGCCCCGTCATCTCGCTCTCGTACGAAACGTTAAAGTAGGTTTCGCCCTCTTCGAGGTCGACGGGAGCCACTCTGCCGAACAGCTCCGCCGCGCTCGTCTTATTTCCCGACGTATTCCAGCTATCGCGGAACAATCCGAGCCTGATCTCGTCGATATTGCTCTTGGTGACTTCGATCACGAGATCCTCGTTGATCTCGCCCGCCGCCGTCGCGTTCTCGAAGCGGAAATCCTTGTTCGCCACCTTGATCTTGTCAATCGAGCCGTCGAGCAGCATGCAATCGAGCGCGCGAACGGGTTTTCCGTTAAAGGTCGCGGGCACGTTGATCACGTTGCCGTCGCCGAAGGATCCGACGATCTCGTATTCGTCGCCCTCGGTCAGGCGATAGATCAGCGTGCAATTCTCGTCGACGACAGAGACGTTTTGCCCCATCACGCCGACCTTGATACTCCAAGAACCGTACGCCGCCAAACCAAACAGCAATATGCAGACGACGATGATCGCATTGGCGGTGAGCCCTTTCGCGGAAGAGGGATGCTTGCCGATACGGAAAAGTATCAAAACGCATACGACCTTCAGCGCCTGCGTCAGTCCGAAAGCGCCGAGAGCGATATAGGTCATGCTCCGCGCTTCCGCATGGCTCGGCATGATCAACGTCACCACCACGAGAGCGATCGTAGACAAGAGGAAGAGCACGGGATATTTGCTCATATACCTTTGATTCAAGTTGCCTAACGGTACGATGCAGAGGAAGACGGCGTCCACCGCGACGATCAGGATCGGCGCGATGTAATACTTGACTTGCCCCGTCGTCAGGATCATCTCCACGAGGAGGAACGCGTCCGCGAGCAGCGCAAAAATCAGCGCGGTGATCAACGCGTATTTCCGATCGCCGAAATGCTGTTTCGTCACCTTGGAATGATCCCTCGAAGATGCGTCCAATCCATTGTAAAAATCCATCGTCTTTTTATCCATTTAGTTACCTCGCTTGCCGGAAACCGTCTTCGTCAGCGTCCTCGTATTCTTCAGGAGAGAATCGATCTTGTCGAAGACATAATACTTTTCACCGATCTTGAAAACGATAACGGATTGATCTTCCGCACAGCGCTTGGTGGCGGCGGACAATCTCGTGCTGATCGGCAGGAACCCTTTATGCTTACGGTAAAGAACGTTTTGGTAGCCGTAAGCCACGGGATCCGTATCAGACAGCGAGGCGCACAAGGCGCAGACCCCGGGGTCGTTTTCGGGTTTTTCGAAATAATCGCGTCCGCAGATCTCGCAGGTGCATCTCTCGCCGTTTTTGTCTTCCACAAGACGCAGACTGTGATCGTTCACGTCGTAGAAAACGCTGTTCGGCGTATAGGCTTCGTTGTTGATCACGATGAAACTCTCGGGGAAGACGCAATCCATGCAACGAATGATCGGCTCGCTCGAATCGGGATCGTCGAGATTCTTGACCACGATTTGCTTGCCCTCGCAGACGTAACCGACGCAGCTCCCCCTGCCGCCGCATGATTCGCACGCCACGCGCAACAGATGTTTGCGGAAGACGCTCTCTTTGATCGCCTCGATCGCCTCGCCGTAGGGGATATCGTTATGGGTGCTCGGATCGCGCAATTTTATTTTATTTCCGTCAAACAAAAGCTCGGCTTTGCGCGCTTCCCCCGCCTTATCCAAGTAATTGACGATGCTGCTGTGGATCAATTCCTTTTTGCAGACTAGACAACGCAAGGTGATCTTGTCAAACAGAATGTCCGCACAGAGGACGGGGTCCTTGCGATGTGTAAAGTCGTTGAAATAGATATTCACCGTTTTGGCGTTCACCTTGATCTTAAACAGGGTGTTGACCGTCGCTTTGGAGATCTCGATCTGCACTTCCTCGTCCTGTTCCATCGCCCGCTCGTCGCCGCGATTCCCTTTGCTCGGATCCACGATATTCTCGATGACCCGCTCGTTTTGCTCGTTAAATACGATATTTCGCTCGAGATGCTCGCGGTTATTCAAGATCGCGTAAAGGGTGTTGAGCGTCGAATCCACCGAATCGGCGGCGCTCTCGTCTTTCCCCCCGTTGTTCCCGAGGACCGCCTCCAAACTTCTGTCGAGCTTGTTGGCGTCTTCCACGCTCAGGAGGTCCAGCGTATCGTCCAGGTTCTTAGTGAAGTAGACCCTGCCGAGAACGGGCTGCGGCGCGCCGAACTTGCCTACTTCGAAACGCAGGCTCGCGGCATAGACGTATTGCGCCTTTTTGTTCGTGACTTCCAAGACGAACTTTCCTTTCTCCTCAGGGTAGAAGGTCTCCAAAATGCTCTCGACGTTGGCTTTTACCTTGTCGTCCGAGATATTGTTGACCTCTTCACTCGTGTTGTCGCAGGAGAAAAAGAAATTGTTTTCATAGAAAGAATCGCTGAGCTTTCGGAGCAGGATCTTCCAATGGTTGGACGCCTTGATCGGCGGTTCGGGTTCACCGTCGCCGCGCATCTGCTTAAACCAAGAAGCACCCGCTTGGTCCATATAGACCTTCTCCTCTTCCCGCGCCACCGACATCTTGCCGATCGAGTAGACGTATTCGTCGTTGCCGTCGACGTAGACGATCGAATTGCCTTCCGTACGGAACGGAAAGACCATCCCGCTTGACGATCTACCGAAGGATTGGATCAGCGTTTTGATGATCGGGAAAAGCTCTATGTCTTTATCTTCGTGAACAGAATAGTATATCTTTGCCATTATCTCATCCCCTTATCAATCGTCGTTAAACTTCAAGATCGCCTTGATCATGAGCGTGTTTTTCGTCTCGATCAGGAAGTTATCCGCGAAACGATTGTCGTGTTCGTATCTGCCGCGAATGAAGGTCTCGAAGGAGTTTTGTTTGACCGGTCTCAACCTGCCCTCGCCGCACAGCGGGCATTGAGCGGACTTGTAATCCGGACCGAAGTTGATCGAGTAGGGATATTTCCCGCACAGGCTGCGCGCCGTAAAATCGCAATTCACGCAGCTTTCCCCAACGGGAAGATCCGCTCGACAATTGCAGGTATCTCTGTGTCTGCAAACCGTACAGAGGGGGATCGCCTCGAAGTCTTCGGTGTCCTTTTTGATCAAGCAATCGTCGGGTCTCTTTTGCGGACAATTTTTGATCGCGCAGAGTTTTCTGCATTCGACGTAAACGTCCCCTTGCGCCTCTCGACGAAACATCTTATTCTGCGCTTTCGCCATACAACGGTAATCGAATCCGTTTTCCTTTTCCCTACGCAGCCTATGGGTCGGATCGAGGTCGCAGACGAATTCGTTGATCACGAGGATATCGCGCACCGACTTATCGTCGCACAACTCGCAACGGAGGGGGTTCTTCTCATCGATCTCCTGACGATGATTCTTGTTTTCCTTACAGAAGAAATACGGCTTGACGGTGCCGTCTTCACAGCGACAGGTCCCCGGAGTCATCTTGCAACCGCAAATATCGCAGATCGGTAGGCTCTCCTCGTAGTCGCTTTCGGGCATCAGCGAAACGTCATGACAGGTCGGACAGCGCAAAACCAACATATTGTCGCTGTTGCAACCCGAAAGGATGGTCGCGTCGCCGTCGACGTCGCTCAGAATACCGATCCTAGAGAAATAAGCGAGGCAGTAGCCGTCCAACGAAGTCATATTCGCAAAAGAATACACTTCGACGCTTTCCTCCGCCTGCCCCATTCTGTACACGCGACCGATCCTCTGATCCACGGTCAACGGATCGATGGGGACCTCGAAGTTGACGACCACGTTTCCGTTTTGCAGGTCGAGGCCTTCGGTAAAGGATTGATCCTCGGCAAAGAGGATCCCGTTCTCGTTCTCGCTGTAAGCACGAAGCGCCGCGTTGTTCTCCGCGTTCACGCTCGCGCGATCCGCCGCCCGCCCCGTAGACTTGCCTTCGATGATATCATTATAAAGGTCGGGAGCGTTGTCTTTTATATACTCACGAAGTTTCTCCCAAGCGGGTTTCTCCTTTTTCATAATGATAAAATCGTTCTTCTTATAGTCGAAGAAGGTGATCACGCGATGGCTCGTCTTTCGATTGCGAATCTCTCTGAGCAAGGTGATAAAGCATTTGCATTGTGCGATGAAGATCGCTTCTTCCTCGTTCGCTTCACCGCATTCCACCTGAATGGCGCGGACGTAATCGCTTTTCCGAAGGTTGACCGCAAGCGACTTCAACAGTTCGTAGTAGTAATCGGAGAAACCGGCCGAACCCGCGCTGTCCTTTTTGCGGAAATGCGCGTTCCCTTCGAACAACGCCTCGCGCGTCTCCGCGTTCTCGTCCGAAAAGAAATCCGCGATCTCGTTATAGTTGTAGAAAGGCACGTTATCCATCATAAAGACCGGCAACTCGTCCAACAATAAGGACGCCGGCTTGATCGGCACCTTTTTATCGATGGGCAGGAAGAAATAGCTGAAAGCATTACGCTTCACCTGAAAGTCGTTTCTTCTGCGAACCATAATAGAGCGCATCACGGTATTGGTATAGAAGCGGTTGACCGCATCGGTGACCTGCACCTTGATATCCTCGTTCTCGGGCAAGGAAAGGAATTGTTGCGCGCGCGCTTTCTTCTCGCATTCCTTGAGCTTCTTGTACTGTTCGTAGGTCAATTGCGGCTTTTGGATCGACCTCGTCCTGCCGTCTTTGGTGACCACCACCGTGAACGCCGAAAGGAACTTGTCGCGGATGGCGCTTCCTTCGTCGTGCATGCCTTCGAGGAACTCGCATTCCGCCCGCGCCACGTACTCCGCGACCGTCGTTGCGCCCTTACAAACCGTATCGGTATAGTAGTTTTTCTCCTTTTGATACTCCGCCTTGGCTTTTTCGGTCGGTCTGCCGTCTTTCTTAAAGCACTCGGGAATGCCGCCCTTTCGACGAATGAAGTACCAGAGGTTGAACATATTGGCAAGGTTGCCGGTATGCGGCGTCGCCGTTAACAGAAGACAGAAAGGTTTATCTTCCTCCTTTTTGGTCTGCATCATCAGGGACAGACGATACATCGATTCTTTGCCCTCCTCGGACTGTTCGCAAAGGTTATGCGCTTCGTCGACCACGATCAAATCGAAAAGATTGTTCTTGATCTCGTTGTCCGACGAACGATCGAACGCTTCGTAGTCCATCAAATAGGCACCGATCGGTTTGCGGTATCCTTTCGAGGTCTTGGTGCTTTCCACAATGGAACCCAAGTCGTCGATGATCCGAAGTTTGCCTCTGCCGAACCCGAACTCCGTTTCGACCACGCCTTTCCATTTTTCGAGCAAGGGGTGCGGAACGATGATCAGGAGGTTCTCCACAAGACCGCGCACGGCAAGTTCGCTGATGACGACGCAAGCCTCGTACGTCTTGCCGCTGCCGACGCAGTCCGCCAAGAGGCCGAACCCGCGCAGATCCGCCAAGAACAAATGCGCCGCCTCTTCTTGATAAGGAAGGATCCTTGCTTTTCCCGGGTTTTTATGTACGGGCTGCTTATAGGGAATGCCGTACGTCCCGTTCGTATGAGAATAAGCGGTGGCGTCGATCCGCAAATAAGCAAAATCGTCGTATCGAGCCAAGGTCTCGACCGACTTGACCTCTTTGAACTTGTCGCTCGTCAAAACGCGAGGAACTTCGACGGTAGGGGTTTTTTGCTTTTTATCTTTCTCTTCCTGCGTGGAATCCGAATTGTTTGCCCGTGTATTCTTCGCGAACTCCATATTCTTAGACGGTATGATGTTAAACTTCGCCATATCTTTCTCCCCTATCCCTTAAAACTTTATATCTCTTCCGCTCGAGACGACCTCAAGCTCCACAGAATCGAGCAGGCGCAAAAACGCGCTCTTCGCCGGCTTGTTGAACCATCCCTTGTTTTCGATCTCGACTTTTTTGAGCTCCGCCATCAGTTCGTCGTACTTCTCGGATCTTTTGTTATAGTACTCGGAGCTGACGTTCTTTACGATCGGGGTCGGTCTTCCCTCGTAGTCGAACAAAAAACCCTCTTTCATACAAACGGCACCCGCGATGAACGCCTCGTCGTAGGGAACGTAACTCGGCAACTTGTAATTGATATAATAGTCGTAACCGACGCGATTCAAGGTCAGCACGACTCTTTTATCGTACGTCGAACCGGTCACGTGTCCACTGCCGCCCGAGTAACGATGATAGTTAACGTAGGCATTGCCCTTGAACGGCTTGTTCTTCTTCAT
>JAFZZX010000074.1 GCA_017615515.1 Clostridia bacterium | reverse complement strand
GGCGAGAGTATCGAAGAGGCGGAAAAGCGCTTCGAGGGCAAGGGCTACGGCGACTTCAAGATGGCAGTCGGCGAGACCGTCGCGGACGCCCTCGCTCCGATCCAAGAGAAGTACGCGACCTATCTTGCGGACAGAGCGGAACTCGAACGCATTATGAAAGAGGGCGCGGACAAGGCGCGTTATATCGCTCGTCGCACCTTGCAAAAGGTCAAGAAGAAGATAGGATTCGTAGCGGACTGATGTTTGGATACGTGACGCCCGACAAACCCAATATGTTTATGCGCGATTACGTCCTGTTTCGCGCCTATTATTGCGGGCTTTGTCATACGATGAAGAGGGAGAGCGGGCAACTCGCTCGCCTGACCGTCAATTACGACGCCGCCTTTATCGCCGCCTTTTTCCACGATTTGACGGGCGAGAAGCGCGAGATCACAGAGAAGGGTTGCGTCCTGAATCCGCGCAAGCGTCCCGTGATCGCCGAGACCCCGCTGATGCGGGAGATCGCGCGGCTGAACCTGATCCTCGCGGGCATGAAACTCGCGGACGACAAAGCGGACGGCGACTCCAATCTCCTTAAAAGAATGGCGCTTTCCTACCGCGTCAAACGCGCGAGGAAACGTGCGCCCGATCTCGCCGCTATGGCGGACGAGTGCCTGAAAAGGCAGATCGCCGAAGAGAAGAGCGGCGCTTTCCTCAATGCGGCGGCGGAACCCTTCGCCGACCTGATGAAGAAGGTCTTTCGTCGGCTCGCGGCGGAGAAAACCTCGGAAGCGGTGGAGCGGATCGGCTATCTGCTCGGTAAATACGTTTATTTTATAGACGCTCTCGACGACTACGACGAGGACGTCAAGAAAGGGCGTTTCAACGCCTTTTATAGGACCTTCGGCGCACCCACTTTTGCGGCGCTGAAAGAGGAGAAGGGCGAAGAACTCGCCTTCATTATGGAAGACCTCGTCAAAAGGGTCGAGAACGCCTACCGCGAGGTGGATATGGGCGAGAACGAGGGCGTGGTCACGAACACCTTATGGTATGGGCTCCGCAGTAGGATCGCCACGGTTATGGATAGGGAGGACGGCAAATGCACAAGGATCCGTTTGTAGTGCTCGGCGTCGACAAGGACGCCACGCAAGCAGAAGTCAGAGAAGCGTACGAGAGATTGCGCGACGAATACCGTATGGCGATCCACGTCGAGGGCGACGAGGGGAAGAGGGCGGCGAAGAAACTGTCCGAACTCGAGGATGCCTATCGCGAGGCGATGGAGCGCCTGTCTTCGGGCACGGAGATCAAGGGCGTGTATGCTCACGTCGCAGAGCTACTTCGCCGCAAGGACTTCGACGGGGCGCAGACGGCGCTCGACAAGGTCTCGGAACGTGACGCCGAATGGCATTATTTCCAGTCCGCCGTCTATCACGGCAAAGGCTGGAACTACGAGGCGAAAGCCCAGCTCGATATGGCGATCAATATGGATCCCGACAACCGTAAGTACCGCGATACCCTCGAGCGCATGAAGAGCCACGAACAGGATTCCTTCGGGAACGGCGGCTCTGCGCAAAACGCAGGCGCGACGGGCGGCAGACCTCGCAGTTATGACAGTTACGAAGAGATGCAGGGCAGGCGCAGAGGCGCCACGGCGGGGGATTGTTGCGCCAGCCTCATTTGCGCCGATTGCTGTTGCGAATGTATGGGCGGCGACCTGATCCGTTGCTGCTGATCAATGAAAAAAATAACGGCGAAAGAAGTAGCACTATCGGGCATGACCGCGGCGTTTGCGATCATCGCGGTGGTGCTTTCTCATTTCGTGGGGGTGATGACCCTGACTTTTCTCGCCGTTTCCTCGGTCGCTCTGACCTTGCCGATGATGGGCGGCAGTTTCCGCGGGTCGGTGCTTTCCTACGTCGCGGCGGCGGGGCTTTCGTTCCTCTTCGTCGGCTATATCGCGGTGATGCCCTTTGTGATCGTCTTCGGTCCGTACCCGCTTTTGGATTATTTATTGCGGAAATATCTGCAGAAACACATTTTTGTATTGCCTATTGAGATCGCCTTTGCGAACGGCGCTTTCCTCGCTTGCTATTTCGCGATCGGCTTGACCCTCGCGGACTTCCCCCTCGTCGACACCTTGCCCACGGCGGGCAAATGGGCGGTGATCCTCGTCCTGTTGACCGCGGTTTTCGTGGTCTTCCATTTTGCTTTTACTGCCCTTTACGACCTTCTTGAAAAACGTCTTTCGAGAGTTTTGAAAAAGTAATTGCCTTGAGTCCTTTAAAATCGCATTCCGTATAATTAAGGCTTCCCCTTGAGGGGAGGCTCTGTCGTAGACGGTGGTGAGGTGTCTGAGATTCCACCTCATTCGTCACGCTACGCGCGCCACCTTCCCCTCTGAGGGGAAGGCTTAAAAAGGCTTGTTCACTCTAAGCACTGACGCACGGATTTGTGGCTATTGTAAAAATGTCAAAAAAATGCAATTCCAAATTCCTAATTAAACGGAACGAAGTTACCCTCCGCATTCCGCATTACATTATCTGTCCTCACCTCTGTCCGTGGAGGAAGCGTACACCCACGTCCAAAACGCGTTCAATGTAGGGACTCGCTAGGGAGTAATAGACGATCTTCCCCTTGCGGCGGGTCTTCACGAGGCGTAGCGTTCGCAGGAGCGCGAGTTGGTGCGATACGGTGCTTTGTATCTGTCCGAGCATCAGACAAATGTCGGTCACGCACATCTCGGTGATCGCGAGAGACGAGAGGATGCGCACGCGCGTTGCGTCCGAAAAAACGGTGAAAAAATCCGCAAGATCGGCGGCAACGTCATTTTTCGGCAGGTAGTATCGTACGACGTTTTCGTCGTGCTCGGAGAGGGCAAGCGGGGCGCGGTAGTTTTTCACGTTTTCATCATACCGAACATATAAAAGAGATGTCAACGGCGAAGAAAAGCGATTCTTGCCGATTGTGCGTCCGAATGACGAAAAAGGGGGAAGTATGCTGAATAGCGGAATGCTTTTGATTTTGTTGCTTTTATTGATCTATACTTTCGGGGGGTCTGGCAGTTTGACCACCGAGAACCTGACCTTGATCATCTTGGCGCTCGGCTTTTTGGTGGGGAGCAACCAAGAGAATGCGGGGTGTGGTTGCGGCGCAAGTAACTGACGGCTTTTTGCTTTTTTCAGATAACGCAACGGCAACGATATATTTAAAAGCCTTCTCTGTGAGGAAAGTTAAGTTTTTATTGTTGTTGGGGTTTTCTGATTTTTGATCTACCGAGCAAATAATCTGCCGATACGTCGTAGTAGTCGCACAAGATCAATAGGTGATGAATGGGCATTTCGTTTGCCCCTCGCTCGTAGCGCGCGTACATCGTTTGCGACGTGCCGAGGATTTTTGCGATCTCGGCTTGCGTCTTGTCTGCGTCCTCTCGTAGGTCGCGCATGATTTTGACGTAGTCTTTTTTTATTTCCATACCCCTATCATAGCAAGTAAAGATATTTACTATTGACTTTTAGTAAATATTTGTACTACAATATAGCCAAAAGCAGGCGAGCCACCGTTGTTCTCGTCTGCTAAACCGCTTTTAGGAGGTACCCTATGAAAAAGTTTCTTATCCTGTTTCTCGTGTTGCTTTTAACGGTTGTCGTGCTTTCTCTTTCCGCTTGCTCTCTCTTCGGCAAGAAGGGCGACACTGGCGCGGCGGGCGTCGGCATCGCTTCGATCGAGAAGAGCGGAACCGAGGGACTCGTCGACACCTACACGATCACGCTGACCGACGGTTCCACCACCACCTTCACCGTCACCAACGGCAAGGACGGTTCGAGCGGCAGCACCTCTACGAATCCGAACGCCCCCACCCCCGACGAGTATTTCCGCTTTACCCTCTTGGAGGACGATACCTACGAGATCTCCGCGCGTTACAACGATATGCCTTCACGCGTCGTGATCCCCTCTACCTATAATGGAAAACCTGTTACGGTAATCAGGGATGGTGCGTTTAGTGGACGTCAATCAATGGATGAAATCGTGATCCCCGAGAGCGTGACGGAAATTGGCAGTAATGCGTTCTCCGGTTGCACCGGCTTGACCTCTATGACGATCCAGAACGGCGTGACGAGCATCGGGGAATATGCGTTCTCTAGGTGCCCCGGCTTGACCTCTGTGACGATCCCGAATAGCGTGACGAGCATTGGGGAGCGTGCGTTCTTTTATTGCAGCGGCTTGACCTCGATCACGATCCCGTCGAGCGTGACGGCTATCCCCGATGATGCGTTCTATTATTGCAGCGGCTTGACCTCGATCACGATCCCGAACAGC
>JAFZZX010000073.1 GCA_017615515.1 Clostridia bacterium | reverse complement strand
CACCGATCTGTCGCGCGGCCCCGTGATCTTCTCCGATATGGTCTTTATGCCGTATCTCGTCGGGTTCTTCTACGACAACGAGGAGACCGAGTTCCAGTCCAGCGATATGATCCCGATGCAGGAGGTCGGAGACATCGGCAGTTATATCCCCGAGAGTAGAAACGTTCGTATCCTCTACGCGGGCAAGCATAAGATGAATTGATATAATCAACCGATCATCGTGACATAAGGGCGCACCCGATGGGCGCGTCCTTTTTCTTTCGGACAAACTGTGCTAACAGGGGATAAGGAAGCATATAGTTTGTTATGCCGAATGAACTATTGCATCATCACCTATTCAAAGATCTCCCGTCGGACGTCACGGAGATCAGAGTTCGCAAGAGACGGCGGCTGACCTACTTGACCACGTTGCGCCGAGTAGTCCTCGATCACGTCGTTACCGACGCCGAGTTCGAGGATCTCTTATCCGTCGTAACCGATCGTTCCTTATACGCCTTGACCGAGAAATTGACGAACGGGTATCTCCCCTTAAAGGGCGGGATCCGTGTCGGCGTAGCGGGAGAAGGGGTGCGAGATGGCGACCGTATCAAGACGGTCAGGCACGTCACCTCTCTCGCGATCCGCATACCTCACCAGATATTCGGCATAGCAGACTTTCTCGAAATAAACCGATATTTCCGACAAAACGTCCTTATTGTGTCACCCCCTGCGGGCGGCAAAACGACCCTTCTAAGAGAGATCGCTCGGAAACTCTCCGATCATGAGCACAACGTCGTGCTCTTGGACGAACGGGGAGAGATCTCGGGTGCGGGCGAGGGTGGATTCGCAATGAAGATCGGGGAGAATACCGACGTCCTATTCGGCTTTCCGAAACGGATCGCGTACGAAAACGCTCTTCGCGCGATGAATCCCGATTATATCGTGACGGACGAGCTGTCGGGCGAAGGAGACGTCGAGGGCGTACTCCGCGCCTACTACGGCGGCGTAAAGGTCATCGCGACCTTGCACGGCGACACGACCGAGGTGTTCCGCGGTGTATTTTCGCCCCTTACATCCGTATTCGATCGTATCGTCCTTTTGTCCAAAAAGCCGACCGTCGGGACGGTCAAACGGGAGATTTTGAAATGAACCTCGGCACGATCTTTGCTGGTATATGCGCCATTTTCTCCTCGGCGTTTGTAGGGCTGTGGATCAAGAAAAAACTCCTGCGAAAAGCGAGTTTTTACGAAGGATACTACGACTACTTGTTGTTTGCCACGGATAAGATCGGGTACGAGCGTATGCCGATCGGGGAACTGAACGCCAATTATTTCAAACGAAGAACGGGCGAGTTTGTCGCGTTTTTGAAAGGAGAGATTATCTCTATCCCCTTGAAAGAGGGAGAACTCACCGAAGTGCGATCCTATCTCGATTCGATCGGCACGACGGACGCGGAAACCCAGATCGGCTCTCTCTCCGCAAAATGTGCGGAGATGAAGCGCTTTACGGAAACCGAGTGCGTCAAATATCGAAAAGATGCCTCGCTTTACTTCAAATTATCGGCGTTGATCGGGCTCGCGGCGCTCATTTTGCTGGCATAGGAGGGAGTATGAATATCGGCGTTTTACTGAAAATCGCGGGGATCGGTCTGCTTGCCGCGATCATCAATACCATCCTGAGGAAGAGCGACAAGGAAGAGATCGCGACGGTCACGACCCTTGCTTCTCTCGTGATCGCCCTCGTGATCGTCCTCGATATGATCGCATCGTTATTTGATAATATTAAGTCGATTTTCAGCCTGTATTAGTATGCAGATCGTCAGGGTGATCGGCGTTGGTCTCATAGGGGCGCTCGTTGCGGGACTCTTGCGCGAAGAAAAGTCCGAACTATACATCTTCGCCGTAATCGCGTGCGGGGCGCTTATCCTCATTATTCTCTTGTCCTCTCTCACCGAAGTGATCTCCGAGTTCGGGATGTTGATCGGGCAGAGCGGAGTAGACGAGTCCCTCTTTGCGGGTGTTTTGAAGATCATCGGTATCGGTTATATCACGGAATACGCGTCCTCTGTTTGCTCGGACTACGGAATGTCAAGCATCGGGAACAAACTGCAACTGGCGGGCAAAGTCGCAATCTTCTTTATGACGATGCCGATTTTGTCAAATCTCGTCGGCGTGATCTCCTCGATGCTATGAAACGCCACGTTATCGTCCTGCTTTTACTCGTTCTCTTGCTCTTTCTCGCCGCTCCATCATTTTTATCGGCAGGCGCCGAAACGACGTCCCAAGCCGAGGTCGAAGCGGAGCTCGGCAGAGAGGTCGAGAAATACATAGAGTCACTCGATCTCAGCGAATTCGAAGCCTATCTTACATCCCTGGATACCCCTACGGATCTCTCGAAAAGAGGAGTTCGTGACCTCATACGCGCGCTCGTCAAAGGAGAGATCCCTTTGGACGCCACTAATCTTTTATCCTATTTCGCCGAGAATGCGCTCGGCGCGCTATCGGGTATGCTCGCGTCCCTCCTGACGGTGATGATCATTGCCGTGATGAGCAGCGTCCTTTCGGGGCTGACTTCGGGATTCGTTCAGAAACAGACCATCGAGATCGTGCACTACGTATTTTATACGCTCGTCGTCTCTCTCGTTTTCGTAAAAGTCGGAGCGATCGTGAAGGAGTGCAGGGCGTTTTGCGACGGTGTTTCCAAGCTGACCGACTCGGTATTTCCGCCCCTTATCACCCTGATGAGTGCCCTCGGCGGGGGCGTATCTTCCTCGATCTACAAGCCGCAGATCGCCTTTTTCACCGCGATCATTTCCAAGGTCTTCGGCAGCGTGATCTTACCGCTCTTCATTGCTTCGATCGCCTTTTGCTTGATCGGTAACCTCTCGTCACAGATCAAGATGGACAAGATCCAATCGGCGATCCGCTACTCCTCCACCTTGATCGTCAGCACGGTTTTCGGACTGTTTCTGACTTATTTGACCATCGCCGGTATTACGGGCGGCATGGTCGACGGCGTCGGCATCAAGGCGGCAAAGTTCGTTCTGTCCGGATACGTCCCGATCCTCGGCGGCTATCTTTCGCAGGGGTTCGATCTGATCAGCGCGGGGTGCGTCTTGATCAAGAACTCGATCGGTATGATCGGCATACTATGCGTGATCTTTATGATCATGAAGCCCATTCTCCACGTCACGATCTATTCTTTCGCCTTGAAACTCGTGGCGTCCTTCGTCCAACCTCTCGGTGATAAGCGCATTTCCGACTTTCTGTATTCGGTTTCCAATGCGACCAAGATCTTGGTGACTGCGATCCTCGGCAGCGGATTCGTTATGATCCTGACCCTGCTTCTGATGATCGTGAGTTGCAACGTAGGTGTGTTATGACGGGGTGGATCCTCAGCATCGTCGGCATGGTCTTGTCCGTCACGTTGACCGAGATACTCTTGCCGGAAGGGCAGACGGCGAAGTATATCAAGGGGGTGATCTCCCTGATGGTCGTCTACGTCGTGATCGCGCCGATCCCCGCGCTTTTGCAGTCAAAAATCGACATAAATACCTTCTTTGATTTTTCATTATCGAGTTATGAATCCGACGACGCCTTCATACAGTTAATTAAAGAGGACAAACAGTCGGCGCTCGGAGACGAACTCGATCGGTTATACCTCTTGAATGGGCTCGAAAGCGCTTCGGCCGTCGTCGTATTGGACGCTGACAGCTCGATCTATCGCGTGATCTTGTCCGCTCCCACGGGGGAAACCAACGCGGCGTTGCGGCTGACGATCACATATCTTTCGATAAAGGAGGAACAAGTGGTGATCAATGAACTTTATACGTAACGTTAAGTCGAAAATCGTGAACAGTCGCCTGATCGCGAAACTCAAAACCGTCAAGAACGTCGAGCTCGTGATCGCCGTGATCCTCGCCTTGATCGCCGCCGTCGCTTACTTCGCGTTATCGACCGAAAGCGCGTCGAAGGAGACCGCCTCGGTGGCCTCGTCGGTAGAAATGAATGAGACCGAAGCCCGCCTTGCCGAGGTGATCTCGGAAATCTCGGGCGTAGGGAGATCAAGGGTCTTGATCACGACGGGAACGGACGATAAGGTGGTCGGCGTCGTCGTGATCGCGGAAGGTGCCGAAAGTATGGAAAATCGGGTCAAGATGATCCGATGCGCGATGATAGCCACCGGTGCTACGGTGGACGAAATAGAAATCTTTGAAATGCAAAAAGGGGGTTAAAACTATGTCCAATAAAAAGAAAATCATTATCATCTGTTCTATGGTCGTTTTGCTCGTCGCGGCGGCGTACATAAACGTATTGATTTAGCATAAAGCGACGAAAACGGCATCAACGACGATCAACGATACGTCTTACGCGACCGTTTCGTTATTTACGAGTTATAGAACGGCGAGGGATTCTTCCAGACAGGAGAGCTTTACGT
>JAFZZX010000072.1 GCA_017615515.1 Clostridia bacterium | reverse complement strand
GAAATCCTATGCGAATAAACGCGGCGTCTCGATCTTCGGCGATATGCCGATCTACGTCGCGATGAACAGCGCGGAAGTGTACTTCCATCCCGAACTTTTCCTTTTCGACGAGCGCCGTCGCCCCTCCGAGGTGGCGGGCGTTCCTCCCGATTACTTCAATTCCGAAGGACAACTCTGGGGCAATCCCCTGTACGATTGGGGGAAGATGAAGGCGGACGGCTACCGTTGGTGGCGTGACCGCATTCGTCGCGAACTCACGCGTTTCGATATGTTGCGTATCGACCATTTCCGCGGATTGGATCGCTTCTATGCGATCAAGGCAAATGCCACAGACGCCAAGCACGGCGTATGGCGGCAAGGACCCGGCGCGGCGCTTTTCGAGGGAATGACAGATCTACCGATCGTGGCGGAAGACCTCGGCTTCGTGGACGACAGCCTGCGCCAAATGATGAACAAGGTCGGTTTCCCGGGTATGAAGGTCTACGAGTTCGGTCTGGACGGCGACCCGTGGTCGGAGCATAAACCCGCGAACTATAAGGAGAACGTCGTCGGCTACACGGGCACGCACGACAATATGCCCTTCCGTGGCTACCTCGATTCGCTGACGGGCGACGCACGCGCCACCGCGGCGCGAGACATTCTCATTCAGGCGACCGCCCTCTCGGTGGCGATCCCCGACAAATTGGACGTCGCGAAAAAGATCGGCGTAGGGAAAAGCGAAGGCGACCGTACGAGGGAGAAGATTGCCTATCTCGAGAGCTTGCCGCTCGATCCCTTTATGAAATTGCCCACCGATCTCTTGACGATGACGGCGGTCGTCACCCTCTTCGCCTCGCACGCACGGCTGACGATGGTGCCGATGCAGGATCTTTTGGCCCTCGGTGCGGAAAGCCGTATGAATACGCCCGCGCTCGTCGGGAAAGAAAACTGGGCGTGGCGTCTCGATCCCGCCTATTTGACCGATCGGCTCGCCGTCGCCCTTCGCGATCAGATCGCCCTCGCGGAGAGAGAATAGTCCTCATAATGGAATGGATCGTTTGGCTGATTTTTATGATCCCTTTAAGCGCGCTCTTTACGGGCGTCGGGATCTTCGCGATCCGACGAAAAAAGCCGATGTGGTTTTGGTCGGGGAGCGAGGTCAGGGCGGAGAGCCTTACTGACGTTCGCGCCTATAACCGCGCAAACGGCGTGATGTGGATCGTCTACTCTCTGCTTTTTTGGGGCGAGACCGTCCTTGGCGTCTTTTATCCCGATATTGCGGGCGTTTTGATCGCCGCGACCACCCTCGGCGGCATCCCGATACTCGTCGTCGTTTATAAAAGGATCCTCAAAAAATACAGAAAGCAATAAAAAGAAAAAACGCACCTCGAAAGGTGCGTTTTTTGATCGTGGCGTGGGTTAGCCTTGCGCGGCTGTTTTCTCCGCGAGCGCCTCATATAGGGCGGCGGTGGCGTCGTAGGACTTCTGGTTGAAGACCGTGACCGAGCCGTCCTTTTTTCGCAGCAGGATATAGTTGTGCCTGTTTTCCGAAAAGGTCAGGCGGAAATGCTCGCCGTAGGCATCGTTTACGTAAGTGCCGAAGTCCTTGCTGATGCCGCCGTAGGACTTGATGCGTTCGGACGTGTAACTCTCATCGAGCAGGGCGATCTCCGCGAGGTCGGCGTACAGGGCGCTTTCCTTATGGAAGAGGAAGGACAGAGTGTAGCCGTCCTCCTCCACCGTCAGATCGACGGGGGCGAAGACGATGGCGAGCGCCGCCGCAAGCCCGAGCGCCAAGAAGAGGAATAGGACGATCAAGAAGGCGTGGAAAAGGGGGCGGTGCGGGGGCGTATTACCACCAGTCTTTTTCTTTGAACTTGATGTCGTCATAGTACTCCCCGTACTTTTGCTTGAAGGCTTCCGCGTCCTTTTCGTATTCGGCGAGAAGGTCTTTTAGGTCGAAGTCCTCGTAGTGGATGGCGTCTTCGTCCTGATATTCTGCTAATTTTGCCAATTCTCTCTCATTCATGTATATTCTCCTTGCGAGGTTGTATAACCGCACATTGGCTTTGTTTCTGTCTCCAACCCCAAAGAATCTTTCGATTCTTCGGGGGCCCCAATGGAGACATCTGCCTGCGGGTTCGCGCAGTTACGTACGACAAGTACGCGCCTGTCCGCCCCCTTGTCGAGCCTCGCATCTGCACTCTTCTGCGCAGGCTCTTGTGTGGATCGTCTAATTTTTCATTTCTTGTTTCATATCTTTGCCGTCGAGCCTTGCGCCTGCACCATTCTCCGAGTTCGCACGTAAGAATGGATATAGAGGTTCGACGGCAATCCTTAATAATGTGATTCGCTTTTGGCAAATCAATACTATCTTTCATATCATTCTCCCCCAAACGGCGGTGGAGAAATAAGAGGCTACGTCATTTTCCCGTGACGCAGGTAGTTAGCGAAGGATATGCCCCGCCATACGTCGTCACTTATGGTATGTCGCCCCATTGAGTATGGTTTCCGCGCGGTACAGCTGTTCCAACAGGACGACGCGGAAGAGTTGGTGCGGCAGGGTGATGTCGCCGAAGGAGAGGACCTCGTCCGCGCGGTTCTTGACCGCCTCCGCCACGCCGTTGCTGCCGCCGATCACGAAGGTCAGTTCGCTGTCGCCCGCAAGGGTATAGCGGGAGATCAGTTGCGCCAAGCCCTCGCTGGTGACGCGCTTTCCTTTGACGTCGAGGAGCACCGTGCGTCCCTTGAGTCTCCTTAAAATGCCGTCCGCTTCCGCCTCGCGTTTGGCGGCGGGATCCTCGACGCGGGACGCTTCTTCCGCTTCCGCGATCTCCACCTTTGCCCATTTGCCGAGGCGTTTGACGTATTCCGCGATCGCTTCGCGATAAAAGCTCTCTTTTATGCCGCCCACGGCGACCACGCGCAACTTTACCATAAAGCCATTATAACCGCTTTCGTGCGAAATGTAAAGGTTATCGACCGCCAAGCCGACAGAGTTTTTTCCCGAAAGGAATAAATTATATTTTACACGGGCGCGCGACTTGCTCTATAATAATAAAGTTATTATAAATAACGGAATCTCCTTAAAAGAGGTACAGACAAATGATCGGTATTGATATTGCGGTGATCGTCGTCTATTTGGTGGGCATGATCGCCATCGCCATCTACACGCGCAACAAGGCAAAGACCGTGAAGGATTATCTGCTCGCGGGCAGCAAAGG
>JAFZZX010000071.1 GCA_017615515.1 Clostridia bacterium | reverse complement strand
TTTTGACCTTGACACTACATAAGTGTAGTGGTATAATCCTTATAGTTAAACATTTCGTTTACTTTCGGAGGAAACACTATGGATCAAAACTTAGCGGAAACCAAGCAGACGACCATTGAGACCTTGTATGCGATCCGTGCCGGAGTCTCCTATTTAGGTGAGATCGCAGACCTGTACAAGAGGGCAGAGCGCGTAGCCGCCGGTTGTGAGGAACAAATCAAGAAGAATTTGGAGGGCATTAAAAACAAGAGGTCGGAGATCGACGCAAATTACGCTTTTGCAGATGCTGCCGAGGCGAAAAAAGCTGATGCTGTGAGAGAAAGAGAGGTCCTCAAGGGAGACTACAATCTTAAAAGAAAAAAGTCTGCTTTTTCGGAAGTTGAAGGAAAGTTCGTATTTCTTTATATTTTATCAATAGTCCTTGCATTGGGAATGACAATTCTCTGTCTTGCAGAGGGCTTGGGCTTGGGGCCGGCTATTGTTTTTTATCTTTTTCATGCAGTTATGATTCTCATTTTCTATGGTTCATTATTTGAAGAAATAAAAGAGAAGAAAAAGAGCCTTGAGTACATAAAAAAACAAATTAATGGAAAAGAGAGTGAAATTAGACGTTTTGAAGCGGAAGCGGAACAAGCGAGAGGAAATGCACCGAGGATCACGAGAGAGGTAGAGTCGAGTGTTAAGCGTTATGATGAAGATAGCGCGCATCGATCGGAAGGGATCAGGGTGGCGAATGAGGCAATGCTTCGTTTGCGCCAAATAGCCGATACGGTCTACGAGGCTCTCGTAAAAGAATACGGCGGGTTTTGTCACCCCGATGACTGGAAAAACGGTGATCGAATTCTTTACTATTTGATCACGGGAAGGGCAGACACCCTCCGCGATGCGTTGAACTTGATGGACAGGCACATAGACGCGGAAATGCTTGCCAATGAACTGCGCGTTTCTACCGAAATGATCTCGGGGGAGATCCGTCGATCGACGCGCGAAGTGACGGCGGCGGTTTCCCTCGGAGCGGAGCGCATTTGCGACTCCATGGCGCGGGCGGCGTCCGCGATTTCCGCGAGCAACGACAGGCTTGCCGCACAGACAGCAGAGGCCAACTCGATCGCCGCGGCAAACCTTGAGACCAATCGCAGGCTGGTCTCCGCGCAGGAACTGAACAATTCCCTCCAACGCAAGGCGAACACCTCGATGGAGCAACTTTTGCGGGATTATCAAGTCGTCAACAACCGCGTGCATTATTGATCCTTGAAAGAGGGACGTCACCGCTTTTTCGGGAGTTGTTTCTCGGGCGATGCATCCCTCTTTTCCATTTCGATTTCTTGTGCTATAATATATCCGCGCTCCGATGTCCGGTTTTTACAATACCTAACGCAAGTCGTTTTTACGGGAGGATACGGCTCGGCGGCGCATGCGGCGGCAACGCCGCATTTTTTATCATACGAAGGAGGAATAGAAATGATTTACGTAGGGATCGACGTGGCGAAGGACAAGCACGACTGCCACATCATGCGGGACGACGGCGAGGTCGTCCTCGACAATTGCACGATCGAGAACTCGCGCGAGGGGTTTACGAAACTGCACGCGCTGATCACGTCGGCGCGAAAGAGGAAAGAAGAGGTCAAGATCGGACTGGAGCACACGGGGCACTATTCGCAGAACCTTTTTCAATATCTAAAGGGGCTGGACTACGCCGTCGTGGCGCTGAACCCCTTGAAGGTGAACCTTTACAGGAAGTCCAAGTCGCTCCGCAGCACCAAGACGGACAAGAGCGACGCGCGCTATATCGCAGAGGTCACGGCGGAGACCGCCCTTGAAAAGCGGCGCTACGTGATCCACGACGTGATGGTCTTGAAGTCCTTGACCCGTTACCGCTATCGCGTACAACGGACGCTCCAGATCACCAAGAACCGCTACCGTCGCGTGTTGCAACTCGTTTTCCCCGAATTTGAAAAGCACTTCAACGTGAATTACCGCAGCGCGGTCGAACTCATCGGCAAGTATTCTTCGCCGCGCGAGGTGTTGTCCGCCGACCGCGACCGCCTCGTCAAGAATCTGGATCGTATGTCCTACGGTCGCTACGGCAAGCGCGCGGACGAGCTGATCTCCGCGGCGGAAGAGAGCATCGGCGTCAGCAACGCGGGGGACGCCTACGAGCTCAAGCGGCTTTCCCGTTTGATCGCCTTCCTTGAGGACGAACTTACAGGTATCGAGGAGAAACTCGCCTCGATCCTATGTAGGCTCCGCTCCCCGATCCTGACCATACCCGGCATCGGGGTCAATACGGGCGCGACCATTCTCGCCGAGATCGGTAATATCAAGAACTTCGACAGCGACGCGAAATTGCTCGCGTTCGTCGGCGGCGAACCGATGATCTACGAATCGGGTAAGTTTCGCCAAACGCACAGCACGATGGTGAAGAAAGGATCGAAGTATTTAAGGAACGCACTCTTTCTCGCCACCAAATCCGCCTACGTTCTCGACCCCGTGATGCGCGCCTACGTCGACCGCAAACGCGCCGAGGGCAAGCATTTTTTCGTCGCGCTTTCGCACGGTATGAAGAAAATGACGCGCATTCTCTACGCCGTCTTAAAAAGCGGCAAGCCTTATGTCTCGCCTCTTCCCCTCGAGGCGGCGGGACAAGAAAACACGACGCCCGAAACGGGCGCCGTGAATTATGATGATAAGGTGTTGCCCGTTAGGACTTTCAGCACTTGATCAGGATCTTCAGGTAGTTGTTTTCGCTGTCTCGAGAGAGGACGAAGGCGTCGGGTGCGGCGAGGAAATCCACCGTCTGATCCGCGATGTTGTCCACCTTGACCACGTCATTCGCGAGGAGATTGATCGCCGCGTTCATATCCTGCGCGCCGTTGTTGATGCCGACGACCGAGAGTGGTCTGCCCATGATCGCGGCGATGTCGGCGTTCAGCTTGCTGACGAAACTGTCGTATCCGACGATGCCCACCTTGCCGCCCTCGGCGGTCAGGGAGAAGGCGAGTTGCGGTTGCTGGGAGGAACGGCACTCAAAGACGGTGCAGTCCGCCATCTTGCCGCAAGTGATCTGCTTGATGCGTTTCGCCGCGTCCTGCTTGGACGAATTGATGCGGTAATAGATGCCGAATCCCGCCGCTTCTTCAAGTTTCTTGTCCGAGCGGTCGATGATGATCGGGATCGCCTGATAGTAGATCGCGAGTTGCGCGAAAATAAGGCCCAGCGCATTGGCGCCGAGGATCGCCACGTACTGCTCGTGCTTGAGGTCGAGTTTGTCGGTCAGTCCCGCCGCGATGCTGATATACTCGGCGAAGACGCCCATATCCTCGGTGATACTCTCGGGCAGGGCATAGACCGAGCTCTCGGGCAAGACGACGTAGTCCGCGAGATATCCGTCGACGTCCAGCCCGCGGGTCAAAAGGCGACCCTTCTTATCCTTGACGTAGGGCGAGAGCAGGACGCGCTCTCCCTTGCGGAAACTGCTGCCGGGATTCACTTCGCTGATCACGCCGGTCGCGATCCTGCCGGGAATGATGGGGAGCGGCACGTCGGTCTGTCCTTCGTAGACCGCGAGGTCCGCACCGGTCAGTCCGAGGCGGCTGATTTTTACTTTTACGTAGTCGGGCCGAAGTTCCCCTTGTTCCTCTTCCATCGAGAGGGTTTTCGGTCCCACGACTTTCCATACTTTCATACAAAAAGCTCCTTCTATGAACGAAGTGTCTATATTATATCACGCGTGAATGACAAAGTAAAGAAGAATGCGCCTTGCGGCGTTATGGGGTTGACGGCGTCCCGAGAAAAGGGTGCGCTTTTCGGAAAAGATCAGTATATCCTCGGCAAATAGCCGTGCAGATACCGCTCGAATACCGCGAGGGTGGAGCGGGCGGCGGCGCGTTCCGTTTCCGTGATGCCGTCCGTCACGTCGTAGTCCGCGATCGCGGGCAGGGCGGATAGCAGTTCGTCGAACGAGGCGGCGGGGGCGCCGCTGTCCTCGATGATCTCACGATTGAGGAGGTCGGCGACGATGCCTTGGTTTTGCGTGAGGATCTCGAATAGATCGGGCAGGGCGGCGCGGAAGGCGCTCTTCATTCCGTCCTTTAGGGCGCTGTAGGCTCGGTAGGCGAGGTTCAGGCGATAGACCCTTTCCGCTATCGCGGCGTCCTCGTCGGATACGACGTAGAAACTGCCGTCACGGGTGAAGCCTTTTAGGGTCGTCTGCACCTCGAGATATTCCTCGTAGCCGCCACGGCGCGCCAGGTAATCTTCCTCGGAGATCGGCGTCTTGCTCCAGTCGCTGTAGAGGTATCCGTAATAGACGACGCTCTCCCGGCGCTCGTAAGTGAGGCCGATCAAGATGCGCGCGTCCGCCGTGGAGAGGTATTCCGCCGCATAGGTCAGCGCGAGGTCGTAGCGGTCGCGCAGCTGCGCGATCAGAGAACGGAGAAAATCTTGTAGCTGTCCTATGGACGTTTCCACCTCTTCCGATGCGCCTTCGTCCGCTTGGAGCTGCCCGATCCGACTCGCCGCGAGGGAATAGAGGTAGTCTTTTGCACCCTGCGATACGCCGATCGCCTGACGGAGCGACGCGGCGAGCGAAACGAGGGCGGTCCTCGCCTCTTTCTCATTCATCGAGAGAGACTGCGCTTCGGATAACCCGTCGAGCAGATCGAGGTCGAATGCCGAGGTCTCGGATAGGATCAGGGAGGAGAGTTTCTTGCAGTCCTCGAGGGTGTACGGGAGCTCTGCGCGCTCGCGCTTCGCCGCCGTATAATAGACTCCGCCCGCCAGTTCGGGACTGACCGCGCCCGCGATCGCTTGCAGAGCGGAGCGATAGGAATCGGTGTGTTCGGCGCGGAGTTGCCCCGCCGATAGGTCGATCAAGGCGTATTCGTATTTCACCGCGTCATCGCCGCCGAGAGCGGTCAATACGGCGCGGATCTCCGCCTCTTCGAGCCCCGCTTCGGTCAGCAGGGCGACGAGGTCGGTCGCGATCTTTTGATTGTTTTCGCCGTTCGGGATCACGACGTTCACGGTCTTCAAGGCGAGTTCGTCCGTCGTCTCCGACGTGTCGGTGGGATGCTCCTTGCAAGCAAAAAGCCCGATCGCGAGGATCAGGATCAGTAGGACGGTTAGGATCGTCAGCAAGGTGCGTTTCATCTCAATCACTATAACATATGCGCGCGCATTCGTCAAGCCCGAGGGGGCGCGACAAGGGCTGTCAATTCTTTACTGTGGGAGAGGGCGACCTCACGAATAGCTCCTTGGTCTCCGTCAGCACGATCGCGACGAGCATCAGCGCGATGCCGATCCATTCGCGTACGGTCAGCGCTTCGCCGAGTACGAGCATACCGAAGAGAAGGGAGAAACTCGCCTCGAGGCTCATGATCAGCGACGCCGCCGTCGGATTGGTTCCCTTCTGTCCGACGATCTGGAAGGTGTAGGCGATCCCGCAGGAGCATATCCCCATATAGAGGAAGGTCTTGTAATAAGAGATCAATAGGGCGAAGTCGAACGCCTCGCGCTCGAACACAAGCGCCGCAAGGGCGGACAGCACGCCGCAGACTAAAAATTGCAGACAACTGAGTTTGACCCCGTCCACGCGGTTCACGAAGTAGTCCACCACCGTGATATGACACGCGTAGGCGATCGCGCAGAAGATCAGGCACAGGTCGCCCGCGTTGATATGGAATGCGCCTTTTACGCAGATCAGATAGAGCCCCGTGACCGCGAGCGCGACCGAGATCCAGATGACGGCGCCGCTTTTCTTGCCGAGAAAAAGTCCGATGATCGGCACCAGTACGATATACATGGCGGTGATGAATCCCGCTTTGCCTGCTTCGAGGTTCATCGAGATCCCGAATTGTTGCAGGTTCGCCGCGACGGCGATGACCGTGCCGCACACCGCACCGCCGATGAGCAACGTCCCACGTGCTTTTTTGCGTTCTTCAAGGGAGCGCGTAGGGACTTCCCCCCTGCGTTTCGCGATCGCGTCCATTACGAGGAAGACGGGGACAAGCACCGCCGAACCGATGAAGGAACGGGTCGACGTGAAGGTGAAAGGTGCTATCTCGTCCACCGCTTGCACGACGAAAGAGAACCCCCATAGGATCGCCGCCGCGAAGAGGAATCCGTAGCGCATCATCTTGGTCTTGTCGATCGTGCCTTTCATACGGTCAGTTTAGGCGTTTTCGCGCGAAAAAGTCAAGAAAATATTGCCTCTCCGCGCCCGTTATTGACAAAAAACCGAGGTTAGACTATAATTACCGATATGGAGAAGTTCGAGAAAACCAACGCGATGCGTATTCTGGAGAGTAAGGGCGAAAGCTACGAGCCCATCTATCTCCCCGTGATCCCCGCGGACGGCGTGGACGCGGCGGCGAAGATGGCACGCGATCCCGCTTCGGTTTTCAAGACCCTCGTGACGGTCGGCGCCGACCTCGGGCATTACGTCTTCGTGATCCCCGTCGCAGAGACGCTGGACCTTAAAAAAGCGGCGAAAGCCGCGGGGGTAAAGAGCGTGGAGATGCTCCCGCAAAAGATGCTCTTTCCCTTGACGGGTTACGTGCACGGCGGTTGCAGCCCGATCGGCATGAAAAAACTGTTTCCGACCTATATAGACGAGACGGCGATCCTCTTCGAGCGGATCGTTACGAGCGCAGGAAAGCTCGGCGTCTTCCTCTCCGTCGACCCTGCCTCGTTCGAGCGGGCGGCGGGTGCGAAATACGCTGATTTGGTGAGGTGACTATGGCAGATATTACGGTTTCGGACGTCAGCAAGAGTTTTGACGGCAGAGAGATACTCCACGGCGTGTCCTTTCAGGTCCGCTCGGGCGAATTCGTCTCCGTGACGGGAGAGAGCGGCAGCGGCAAGAGTACCCTGCTCGGCATCATGGGCGGCGTGCTCCGCCCCGACAAAGGT
>JAFZZX010000070.1 GCA_017615515.1 Clostridia bacterium | reverse complement strand
GTGCTTTTTACCTGATACCCGACGGCACGTATCTTTATATTGCGAATGGAAAGGAAGAGTTGCGCGGAGAAGCGTATTTGTTGCAAGAAGGACGTTTAACAAAAATATCCGAGGATGGCGGCGTTGTCTTGTTATGAGTTTTACATCATAAGAAAACAAGTGTTGGCTAACACTTGCCATAAGACGTACGGAATGATATTATAATAATTAATAATAACCTAGGAGTACTACTATGAACGTAATGGACACCCTGCGTGAGAGAGGCTTTATCAAACAGACTGTTTTTGAAGAGGACTTGTATAAGTTACTCGGATCGGAAAAGGTCAGCTTTTATATCGGCTTTGATCCCACGGCGGATAGCCTGCACGTAGGACATTATCTCGCGATGATGGCGATGAGCCATATGCAACGGGCGGGGCACCGTCCGATCGTCCTGATCGGCGGAGGCACCGGTATGATCGGCGATCCCTCGGGGCGTACCGATATGCGCAATATGTTAACCGCGGAGACCGTCAAACACAATTGCGAATGTTTCAAAAAGCAAATGAGCCGTTTCTTCTCGTTTGAAGGCGATAACGCGGCGATCATGGTCAACAACGGCGATTGGCTCCTCAATCTCAATTACGTTGACTTTTTGCGCGACATAGGATCGCTTTTCAGCGTGAATCGTATGTTGACTGCGGAATGCTACAAGAACAGAATGGAGAAAGGCTTGACCTTCCTCGAGTTCAACTATATGTTGATGCAAAGCTACGATTTCCTCGTGCTCTTCCAGAAATACGGTTGCGTGCTCGAATGCGGCGGCGACGACCAATGGAGCAATATGCTTGCCGGCGCGGATCTCATTCGTCGCAAAGAGGGCAAGGACGCCTTTGCAATGACTTTCCCCCTCCTTACGAACAGCGAAGGGAAGAAGATGGGTAAGACGGCGTCGGGTGCGGTGTGGCTCTCGGCAGAGAAGACCTCTCCGTACGACTTCTACCAGTATTGGAGAAACGTCGAGGACAGCGAGGTCAGGAAATGTATGAAGCTTCTCACCTTTATGCCCTTGGACGAGATCGAGGAAATGACCGCGCATCAGGACGAACGTATCAACGCGGCGAAAGAACGCCTTGCCTATGAGATCACCAAGATCGTACACGGCGAAGACGTTGCCAACGACGTGGTATTGAAAGTCAAAGCGGCGTTCTCTGGCGACGTCGATAATATGCCGACCAAAGAGCTCCCCGCGACGACGATCAAGATCGTGGATATTTTGGCTGAAGTCGGATTCGCTCCGAGCAAGAGCGAAGCGCGCAGACTCGTGCAAGGCGGTGCCGTCTCCGCAGACGGCGTGAAAATCACCGACGTCGCGGCTGAGGTGACGGACAGTCAGATCGCAAACGGTTTCCTTCTTTCTAAAGGAAAGAAAAATCGTTTGAAAGTCACTTTTTCGAAATAAATGTATTATAGCGTAGGGGCGAGAGAGACCAAAGCGGAAACATCCGTCAAGCATAGCAAGTTCCTTGCATTTTGTTCTCGTGTTGAGAGCGAAGAGCAGGCGGAGACCTTCGTAAAAAGCATTAAAAAACGTTTTGCAGACGCCACGCACGCCCCTTACGCCTATCTTTTGGGGGATCGCGCCGAAAAATCGCGCGCAAGCGACGACGGCGAGCCGTCGGGAACCTCGGGCGTCCCCATTCTCGAAACGATCAAAAAATCAGGTGTGACGAATGCCGCCGTCGTGGTTGTCAGATACTTCGGCGGGATCAAACTCGGTACGGGCGGTCTCGCCAGGGCATACGCTGATGCCGCCGAAGAGGCGATCAAAGCCGCGGGCAAGGTCGCATTTGAGATGTGCGTCCTTTATCGCATTCCTTGTTCATACGGCGATTTGGCGTCGGTGTCGAATCAGGTTTTTTCATTCGGCGGTAGTTTGCGAAATACCGATTATGGGGATAACGTGACCATCCAAGCGGCGATCCCAAGCGACCAAAAGGCCTCGTTTCTGTCGGGATTGGCGGACGCTACTTCGGGGAAGGTCGTTGCCGAACCGATGGACGAAGGATATTTCGAGGTGAAATGATGTTAGACGCTTTTTTGATCGGCAACAATACCGATGAGAAGGTCAGAACGGGTGTGACCGTCGTGCTCTGCCCGAAGGGCGCGGTCGGCGGCGTCAGCGTTAGGGGCGGCGCGCCTGCGACGCACGAAACCGATCTTTTGCGTTCCGAAAATACGGTGGAGTCCGTCAATGCCGTCGTGCTAGCAGGCGGGAGCGCTTTTGGTCTGGAATCCATTTCGGGTGTCATGCGCTACTGTTACGAGCAAGGGCTCGGCTACGATGCGGGCGGCAATCGCGTGCCGATCTGCACGGGTGCGGCGATATACGACCTGGAATACGGCTCATTCGGGTTTCCCGATAAAGAAGCGGGTTATCTCGCGGCAAAAAGCGCAAACGCCGTCGTCGACTGTGTCGGACGAGTGGGCGCTGGATGCGGCGCGACGGTGTCTAAACTTGCGGGAATGCAGAGCGCGGTAGCGTCGGGAATGGCTGTCGTTACGGCGAAGCGGGGCGAACTCGAGATGGCTGTCGTGACCGTCGTCAATGCCCTCGGCAATATCTATGACCCGATGACGGGCAGGGCGATCTCGGAAGTGATCCCATCCGAGAACGGTGCGACACACTCAAATACGACGATCTCCTGCGTGATCACGAATGCAAAGATCACCAAGGCGCAGGCGAATAAACTTGCGGACGTTACACAGGACGCCTATGCGCGCACGATACGTCCCGTTCATACGGGGTTTGACGGTGACTCGGTCTTCGTCCTTGCAGGCGGAGAGGTGGAATGCGATATGCTTACCTTGCAACTATTGGCGCAAGAACTCTGCGAGAGCGCGATTGT
>JAFZZX010000069.1 GCA_017615515.1 Clostridia bacterium | reverse complement strand
TGGATTCGATGGGCGCGATGACCCGCGGATTCGCTAAGGCGTTCAACTTCTCGACCGGCAAGAGAAAGAAGAAGAACGACTTTATGGTCTCGCAGGATCTGGAGGCGGATTTTGCTCGCAGAAAGGCGGCGAGTGCGGTCTTCAACGGCACGGCTCAACCCACGCAACAAAGCGGCGGCTCCTCTTCGAGCGGGACTACAGGCGGCACGACGGGCAGCGTCCCCCCCGCAGGCGGTTCTGATGGCGCTCCCGGCGATCATTGGGACGACGACGTAATGTAGGACAAAGGGTCGACCGTCTTTAGGACGAAACGGAGGTAAATATGTCTGATACGATGAGAAGGAACGCGGGCGCTCCGGTGGAGCCGGAAGGGCGTGAGGTCGGAAAGAAAAAGACGATTGAAGAACTGTGGGCGGACTCCAACGCCATCGCGGATCGTATTCGCGAGAAACTGGAAATGCTCAAGAAGCCGGAAAATGCCATGGAGCTGCCCAAGATCAAGGCGGAGATCGGCAAACTGTACCTCAACGCCGCAAGCCTTTGCTTGAGCTTTATTAATCTTGCGAAAGAGGACAAGTCGGTAGAGGAGAAATTGATCGCGCTTTCGAAAAACAAGGATATACTCGAGACGTTGACCAAGCGAACCGAGATCTTTTTCCAAAACGCGAAGAAATACGGGTCCAGCATCAAGAGCGGCACGCCGACCACGACGCTTGCGGACATCAAGGGTCAAGAAGACGTCAAGAAGATCATCCAAAGTTTCGTCTTCCTTGCCAAACATCCTTCGCTGTTTGATATCTACAAGATCAAGGGCGGGCTCGGACTGATGATGTACGGCGCGCCCGGTACCGGCAAGACGATGTTCGCCGAGGCGATCGCGAACGCGATGCAACTGCCGCTTTTCGTGATCACCCCTGCCGACCTCTTTAAGTCCTACGTCGGCGCTTCGGAGCAGGCGGTTCGTCAGATCTTCGACGACATCAGCGCCTTTTCGGACGGCGCGATCCTCTTCGTCGACGAGTGCGAATCCATCTTCTCCCGTCGCGATAAGGATACTAAGGACTATAAATCGGCAGTCACGAGCGAACTGTTGCAGAGAATGAACGGAGAGGGCGTGGACGGCAGCCGCAGAATCATGATCGCGGCGACCAACCGTCCGTGGGACATCGACCCCGCCTACCTGCGCTATAAGCGCTTCTCGCATATGATCCACATCACCCCGCCCGACAAGATTGCGATCGAGGCGATCGTTACTTCCAAGTTTAAGGGGATCCCGATGGAGGAGGACGTCGTTCCCTATGCTCTCGAGTTGATCGATAGAAAACTCAATCCGATCAACGGCGAGAAAATGTATTGCTCTGCCGCCGATATTTGCGGCATCGTCGAGAACGCTTGTCGTATGGCGGTCGAAGACGTCATGCGTATCAACAAGGAAGACGCCGTTGATTTGCAGTACGTCAAGGTGACCAAAGATATGGTCAAGAGAGCAACCGACGCTTTCCGCCCGAACCTAACTGAGGCGGATATGCGCCTTTACGACAACTTTACGCCGGAGGCAATGAAGAAAGGAAATTGATCCAAAAGAAATAAAAGAGCATAAAATCAGAAATAAAAAGCGTAAAAAATCCTTCGACAGAGCGCCGAAGGATTTTTCTTTTCAAGGGGAGAGCAAGGGACTATTTAGGGAGTCTGCCGATCAGATAGGGCAGGGCTTCTTCGAACTTGACGCCGTACCAATGTTCCTTTCGTTCGGGCAGGGTTGCGCGGATCGCGCGGATCGTGAAATCCACGGCGAGCACCGCCGCCTCTTTCAGAGAGTTTCCTCGGCAGAGCGCGCCCGTAAAGGCGGAAGCGTACACGTCGCCCGTGCCGTGAAAAGCGCCTTCTATGCGTTCTTCGAAGTAGTAGCCGATCTCGCCCGTCTTCGCGTCGTAGGTCGCTACGCCGAGTTTCTTCGGGTCGAAACTGACGCCTGTCAGCACCACGTCGCCCTCGGACAGGGCGGAGAGGCGAGGTAGGATCCCTTCGATATAGGCGCGATCGTAGTCGTCACCGCGATAGGGCTCGCCGAGCAGATACGCCGCTTCGGTCAAGTTGGGCAATATCACGTCCGCACTCGACACGAAACGAGCCATTTCCTCTGCGAAAGCCTCGTCGAATCCCGCGTACAGTTTGCCGTTATCCCCCATCACGGGATCCACGATGAAACGGGCGCCTTCTTTCCCGCAGGTACAGACGATGTATTTGATGTAGTTCAATTGTTTTTTGCTGCCGATATAGCCGGTGTAAAAGGCGTCGAAAAGGATCCCTTCTTTTTGCCAATGGGCGCCGATCTCGGGGATATCCTCGGTCAGATCGCGGAAGGTGTAACCCGTGAATCCGCCCGTGTGTGTAGAGAGGACAGCAGAGGGCAGGATCGCCGTCTCGATCCCCATAGCGGACAGAATGGGCAGAGCAACGGTCAGCGAGCATTGCCCGAAGCAGGATACGTCTTGGATCGTCAAAAGTTTTATGTCAGCCATATTTCGCCGTCAGTCTTGCGGATCGTCCTGCGGGGCGCTCGCGCCTCCCGCCTCGATCTCCGCCGCGGTCAAGCTCGTCGCCGCGCTGTCGAGATAGTAGCCGCCGCCGATCGCTTGCACCGTGAAGTTGCCTTCCGCGATGGTCAGCTCGATCGAGGTCTCGGTCGTATAGATGCGGTCGGTGCCGTAGATCACGAGGTAAGAGGTCGCGCCTTCGGTCTGTTGCCAAGTGAAGCGCACCGTCTCCTCGCCCTTCGTCGCAGTCGGGATCGGGGTGATCAAGGTCAGATATTTCACATAGCTCGTCATCGCGGTGTTGCTCTCCGAGAAATACTTGTTGTCACTCTGCGCCGTGACTTCGATCACGTGTACGCCGCCCGTCGTGATCTTGTCCGTGACGTCGGTCGACAGCGTGGAGGTCGTGTATTCGGTGCCGTCCACGGTGTAGCGGTATTTGTCCGCGTGCTTGACCTCGCTGATCTTGAGGAGCAGTTTGTCCTCTTCCGCAAGGACGGTCACGGTCGGGGTCTCCAGTTTTGCGGAGAACTCAAAGGTATAGGTCTTTTCCGCGCTGTCCAAGTAACGGGGATCGTTCGTGGCGGTCGCCTTGATGACGAGGGTCTGCTCGCCGGGCGTCAGATCGTCCGAGTTCAGCGTGATGATCGTGGTGCCGGCGGTGGCGGGGACGGGGTCCTTATCAACGCCGTTCAGCGAATAGGCGAAATGGGTGGCACCGATGACTTCGGAGACGTAGCAACGGAAATCGCCGTCTTCTTGCAAGACGATGATCTCTTTGGGCGCGTCGAGCCTGGTCACGCGGTAGTAGGCGCCGACGTTCACGATTGCGGTGACTTTCGCTTCTTCGTGGACGTACAGGGCGACGGTCTCCTTGACGGTGCCGACCGAGCCGCTCTTCACGGTCACGGACGCGCCTTTCTCGATGGCTTTCGCCTCGCCGCAGAAACGCATGGCGGATCCGTCCGAAAGGGCGATCGTTCCCTCTGCATTGCCCGAGAACGTGATCTCGGACGAGGAGAGGGTGGTGACGGTCTCTGCCCCCGCGATGGTGCCTTGATAGGCGATCTTGCTCGCCGTAAACGTCACGTTTCCCGCGTCGATGTCGGCGAAAAAGGTCAATGCGTTCGTACCGACGGCGGAGACGCTCTCGGCGACGATCTTGCCGCCCTTGACGTATTCGCCTTTCTTGCGATAGCCGACGTTGGCGTCCTGCTCGAGCGGGAGTTTGAAATCGCCGTTTACCGTCAAAGTATATTCGTTGAGATCAAGGTCGAGGGTCCTGTCCAGGATCAAGTCGCCTGAATAGGTCACGTCTTTCTTGAGGACCAAACGGGTGATCTTTTCCTTTTGGAGCGCCTTGGTCAAGCTTTCTTCGTCGCGGATAAAGGAGATGTGATAGGTCGCCACGAAGTGACCGACCGTGAGCCCCGCAGCGATCAAGACGAGGGCGATCGCGATGATAAAGGCGAGCAGATGTCGCTTGAAGAACGCACCGAACTTGCTCGGCTTTTTCTCTTTCTTTTCCTTTTCTTCGCCCTCTCCCTCGGGGTTCTCCGCGGGGGTGTCTTCGGCTTCGCCCGTTTCGCCCGCCGTCGCCTCTTCTTCTGCTTGCTCCGAGGGCGTTGCCGCTTCGTCGTTTGAAAGCAGGATCTCGCTGCCGTCCGCCGAGGTGATCATCGTGGGGGAGATCCCCTCTTCCGCTTTCGGCGCGTCGGAAGAGAACAGGCGATCTATCAAGGTATAACCCTCTTCGACGAAGACGCCCGTCGACGCGGCGGATTCCTCGTCGTAGCGATCCACGCCGCTATGAATCGGGCAGTCGCTCTTATAGATCAAGTAGGGGATAGGCTCCGCGCTGTGCGTACGGATCGCGAGCGGGGTGGGGTGATCGGGGCAGACCAGGACGTGATAGGGTTCGCCGCTCTCTTTCAGATATTCGATCACGGGACCGACGATGTCGCTGTCGATCTTCTCGATCGCGTTGATCTTCTCGTCGAGCAGTCCTTGATGACCGGATTCGTCGGGCGCTTCGACGTGAATGTAGACGTAGTCCACCCTGCCGAGCGCGTCGATCGCGGCTCTGCCTTTGGCGGCGAAATCGGTCACGATACCGCCCGTCGCGCCTTCGACCTCGATGACTTCCATACCGGCGCCTTTGCCGATGCCTTTCAGAAGGTCGACCGCGCTGATCACCGCGCCTTTGACGCCGTTTTTCTC
>JAFZZX010000068.1 GCA_017615515.1 Clostridia bacterium | reverse complement strand
CTCCCACGTGGGAGAGAAGGGATTAAAAAAGAATCTGGCGTTGATTAACGCCAGACCCAAGAAAGTGCTTAACTACAAATCTCCTGCAGATTTGTTTGAACTTGAACTTAAAAAGTGTTGCACTTAGTTTGACAATTCACTTATCCGTCGAGGCGTTTCCCGCGAGGCTTTGCAGGCGGGCGCCGAGCTTTTCCGCCGCTTGTCTGGCGATCGAGAGGTTCGGGTGCTCGACCAAGATGCGCACCACGTCTTCCGTTCCGCTTGCTCGAAGGAGCAGACGCCCGTCGCCGAGGCTGCGTTCGATCTCTTCGGTGCAGGAGAGGAGCGTCGGATCGCTCATAACGCCCTTGTCCCTGACGGGGATCCCGAGCAGGACTTGCGGATAGCGTCTCGCCTGCGGCTCGATCGAGAAAGGGCCTTCGTCGCGTATGCTTTTCAGCAGGGCGGCGCCCGTCAAGAGCCCGTCTCCCGTTGCGAGGTAGTCCGAGAGGATCACGTGCCCGCTCTGTTCGCCGCCGAGATTGAGCCCTTCTTCCGCCATCGCTCGTGCGACAGCGCTGTCCCCGACGGGGGTCACGCGGACGGTGATTCCCCGCTCCGAAAGGCTTTTGATCACGCCACCGTTGGTCATCACCGTCACGGCGATCTTGTCCTTTTTAAGAATGCCCTTGCGGTGCATCCTCGTTGCGAGCAGGTAGAGGACGTCGTCTCCGTCCAGGATCCTGCCGCCCTTATCGACCGCAATGATCCTATCTCCGTCCCCGTCGAGTGCGATCCCGAGGTCTGCTCCCGACTTCACGGTCTCCGATGCACAGATCTCGGGGTGCAGGGCGCCGCAACGGTCGTTGATCTTGCTTCCGTCCTCGCGTGCGTTAAGGAGGATAACCTTTGCGCCGAGAGTCCCTAGAAGTCCCTTGAATCGGTAGCCTGCGCCACCTGCGACGTCGAGGACGACGGTCAGCCCCGTCAAGTCGCAGAAAAGCGTGCGAAAATACGCTTCGTACCTATCGAGCGGGGCGGGGTCTTCGACATAGTCGATCGCGAAAGGGGGCGTCTTCTCTTCGCCCGGCATGCGCTTTTCGATCTCGCGGCGTTCTTTATCGCTCGGTTTTCCCGCTTGCGTGAAGACCTTGAGCCCGTTGTGGCTCGGCGGATTGTGGCTCGCCGTGACCATAGCGGCATAAGGATAGGGTCGTTTGGTCAATAGGTAGTAGAGGGCGGGCGTCGTCGTCAATCCGACCGACAGATACTCTGCTCCGACGCTCTTGACGCCGCTGGCGATGGCTCGCGCGAGAGAGGGGGAAGAGGGGCGGTTGTCCCTGCCGATCAGCACGCTTCCCTTTTCTCCGAGCGCTCTTCCGAGCCTAAACGCCGTATCTTCGGTCAGCGTTTTCCCGTAAACGCCGCGAATGCCGTCCGTTCCGAATCTCATTTCCATATCCTCATTATATTCTCCCGTGGGCGGATGTGTCCGTCGCAACGCCCCTCGGCGACGCATATAATAGGGCATAACGGGAGGATGATATGTGCGGGATCGTTGGGTATGTGGGTCGGGGCGAGGTGGTTCCCGTTTTGCTGGAAGGTTTACGGTCGCTTGAATATCGGGGATACGACAGCAGCGGGATCGCCGTGCACACGGGGGAGGCGCTCCGCGTCGTAAAGAAGGCGGGTAGGATCGCGAACCTCGAGCGCGCGCTTAACGCCCACCCCCTTTCGGGACGTTGCGGGATCGGGCACACGCGCTGGGCAACCCACGGCGTTGCGACCGACCTAAACGCCCATCCTTTCCTCTCTCAAAGCGGGACGTTTGCCGTCGTCCACAACGGGATCCTCACGAACTATCGAGCATTGGCTTCGGATCTCGTCTCGCAGGGAGTGACCTTTTCGTCCGATACCGACAGCGAGGCGATCGCCCATCTGATCGAAAGGCTGTACGAAGGGGACGTCCTCTCCGCGATCCGATCCGCCGCGGAGCGGCTCGAAGGCAGTTATGCGCTCGCCGTTCTGTCTCTCTATGAGCCGAACGTGATCTACGGCGTCAGAAAAGACAGTCCCCTTGTCATCGGGAGAGGGAAAGAAGGTTTTTCCTTATGCTCGGATATTTCGGGCATTTTTGATATTTGTGACGCATATTGCCCGCTTGGCAACGGCGAGATCGTGCGCCTTCGCTCAGAGGGTGCCGAACGGTACGACGCCGAGGGGCGCGAGCGCCCCATCAGCTATCTTACGCGAGAGACGGAGGATTGCTTGGGCGGACAGTACGCCGAGGATCGTATGCTCTCGGAGATCCGCGAGATCCCGCGCGCCCTTTCCCTCGGGAGCGAGCATTTTCCCCGCGGCGCATTGCGCCGTTTGCTCGTGGGAACGGGTGAGGACGTCCTGCTCCTCGGGTGCGGGAGCGCCTACCACGCGGGTTTGGTCTTTCGCGCGGCGATGCGCGAACTGTGCGGGGTAGAGGTACGTGCGGAGATCGCGAGCGAGTTATTGACCGCGCGCGTTCCGGTCGACGAGAGAACCCTCGTGATCGCTCTGTCGCAGAGCGGAGAAACCGCGGATACCCTTCGCGCCGCAGAGCGTGCGAAAGAGCGGGGCGCGCATCTCCTCTCCGTCTGCAACGTCCGCGCCTCTTCTCTCGTCCGTTTGTCCGACGATGCTCTCGTCACGAGATGTGGCAGAGAGTGCGCCGTCGCTGCGACCAAATCCTACGTCGCGCAGGTGCAAGCGCTATTGCAAATATGTCTGGAATATGCGGATATTATGGGGAAAATCACAGCGGAAAAGCTGGACGTTTTTCGGCGGGAACTCGACGCTCTGCCCGCCAAGGCGGCGCACCTTATCGGCGAGGAAGGGCGCATGGCGGCGCTCGCTTCGAGGGTGAAGGGGGCGAAGGCGGTCTTTTACCTCGGCAGGGGGCTGGATTACGCCGCCGCCCGAGAGGGCAGTTTGAAGCTCAAAGAGGTCAGTTATCTGTTTTCCGAGGCATATCCGTCGGGAGAGCTCAAGCACGGCACCCTCGCCTTGATGGAGCACGGCGTGTACGGGGTCCTCGTCGCTACCGATCCCGCCCTTACCGAGAAGAATGCCGCCACGATCGCCGAGATCACCTGCCGCGGGGCGTCCGCCGTCGTGATCGCCTCCGAGTCTGTCGCACCCCACTTGCCTGCGGAGTGTCTGTTGACGGTACCCGATGCGCCACCCCTTTTCTCTCCGATCCTGTCTTCGATCGTGATGCAACAACTTGCCTATTTCGTCGCGAAAGCGCGCGGATGCGACCCCGATCGACCGCGCAATCTCGCCAAATCCGTCACGGTGGAATAGTCGGTTAGGGGGAAGCGGGGCGGTCCATACTTCCCTTATGCCTTCCTTTCCCTTTTCGGCAGAGCCGAAGCGCCGTTCGGGCGTCCTTGATAAAGCGACCTATCGTATTCTGCTCGTCGAGACGGAGATCGCCCTTTGGCTGTCGCTCCTTTTGTTCGCCGCGCCTTCCGCTCTCAAATATCTCTCGGTGTTGATCGCTTTTTTCCTCGCCTTACCCGCGCTCTTTCCGCCGCGATCCCACCGCGCACTCCTTCCCGTCGCCCTCGCCTTTACCCTCGTTGCCGATGGTTTCTTCCTCCTTTTGACCCCGCCGCGTCCCCTCGTTGCGATCGGGTTCTTTCTCGTCGTGCAGGTCGTTTATTTCTTCTATCTTCACGCAAACGAGAGCCGCGCGCGCATTTTTCGCGCTCTCGCCGTGCGCGTCGCGATCTGCCTTGCGGTTTTTGCGCCGACGTTTTTTCTGTTCGGCGCCGATCCGATCGTGCTCCTTGGGGCTGTATACGGCGTGTGGCTGGTCTCGAATCTTCTCGTCGCCTTGCGCGGCAAGGATCCCCTCTTCGCCATCGGCATGGCGCTTTTCTTTTCCTGCGATCTGTCGCTCGGCGTCGGCTACCTTTTCGTGAGGGCGGGAGATGCGGCGTTATCCGGCTTTTTCGGCGGTGCGGCGTGGGTGTTTTATCCGCCGTCTCAGACCCTGATCGCTCTGTCCGCGGACGTCGATCGAGGCGGGCTCGCGCGCGAATAATTTATTTTGTAAAAACGCTTTACAATCAAGTTATATATCAAGTATAATAGGCGTACCTGCCGAAAGTCGGCGGGATCCTTACTTTTGCGGAGACGCAAAGGTCAATATAGTCCAAAAGGAGGTAGGAAAATGAATAAGTACGAAGTTTTGTACATTCTGCAGGGTGACGCGTCCGACGACGCCAAAACCGCTTGCGCGGACAAATTCGCCGCTTTGATCGCCGAACTCGGCGGCACGGTGACGACCGTTGACAAGTGGGGCATGAGAAAGTTCGCGTACCCCATCAATTACAAGACCGAAGGCTATTACGTTCTTATGAATTTCGAGTCCGCTCCCGCGCTCCCCGCTGAGCTCGAGCGTCAGATGAGAAACGACGAGAACGTAGTTCGTTTTATGGTCACGAAGAAGTAATCGGAGGAGAGAATATGAATAAAGTATTTTTGATCGGCAACCTTACCAGAGATCCCGAGGTGTCCAACACCAATAACGGCATCACCGTCTGCAAGTTCACGCTTGCCGTCAGCAGGAGATTCGGCAACACCGAGACCGACTTCCTTCCCGTCATCGTATGGAGAGGGCAGGCGGAGAACTGCGGCAAGTTTTTGAAGAAGGGCAGCAAGGCGGCGGTCGCAGGCTCGATCCAGACGCGCACCTATGACGCGAACGACGGTTCCAAGCGCTACATCACCGAGATCGTTGCCGACGAAGTGCAGTTCCTTTCCACCAAAGGCGACGGCGAGATCCCTCCCACCATTCCGTCGGGCAATGGCTCCGGCGCGCCGCGTATCGGCGGTTCGGCGGTGACGGACGACGATCTCCCGTTCTGATCAATTCAACAGTATAATAGGAGTGTAAAATGAAAAATATGGAAGACAAGGGCGCAAAGCGTCCGTCCAGAAAGCCCGCGAAGAAGAAGGTTTGCGCTTTCTGTGTGGACAAGATTGACGAAATCGATTACAAAGACGTTGCGAAACTCAAGAAGTATATCACCGAGAGCGGCAAGATCGCTCCGAGGCGTTCTACCGGCGTGTGCGCGAAGCACCAAAGGATCCTCGCCGCGGCGATCAAGCGCGCGAGAGTGATGGCGCTTCTCCCCGAACCCGGTTCGGACAGAGACTGAGAGACGGAAGCGCAACCTTAAACCCGTTGCGCTTTTTCTTTGAATCCCCGCTTCGGCGGGTGGATCGCGCCTTGACGGCGTGAGAAGGAGAGTTTATGGAAGACATCGTTCTTACCAGAGAAGGATACAAGGCATTGCAAGAAGAGCTCGAGCATTATATCAGCGTCAAGCGTGCGGAAGCCGCGGAGCGCGTCAAGGTCGCCCGTGACTTCGGTGACCTCAGCGAGAACTCGGAATACGACGCGGCGAAAGAAGATCAAGGCGTCGTCGAGGCGCGCATTCGCGAGATCGAGGAGACCTTGAAGCGTGCGAAGATCATCGACGGCGAAGCGATCGATACGACGACGGTCAGCGTGGGCTGCTTCGTGAAGGTGCACGACATCGAGTACGACGAGAAGAACGAATACAAACTCGTCGGCAGCGCGGAAGCCAACTACGCCGAGAACAAGATCTCGAACGAGTCGGCGCTCGGCTCGGCTCTGATCGGGCACAAGGTCGGCGACGTGATCGAGGTCAAGGCGCCGGCGGGCGTGAGCAACTTCAAGATACTCGGTATCCGCAAGTAATCATTCACGCATCCGCCGAAGACAGCGGGTGCGTGTTTTTCACTAGGGGCATCTCCCTACGAGTCCCTTAAACGGGGCGCATTTTTCAGGAGGAAATCATGGCGGAAGAAATCACCAACACGGAGAAT
>JAFZZX010000067.1 GCA_017615515.1 Clostridia bacterium | reverse complement strand
TGCTTGCCCCCACGTTGGAATCCCTTTCGGAGAAATACGCGGGCAAGGTCGCGTTCGGCAAGGTGAACGTCGACGAAGAGGAAGAGCTGGCGATTTCGTACGGCATCTCGGTGATCCCGACCCTCTTTTTTATGAAAAAGGGTCAGATCGTGGCGCAGACCAAGGGCGTGCGCCCCGAGTCCGAACTGACCTCGATCATCGAGGATATGATCAAATAAAACAGCGGGCACAGCCCGAAAGGATAGGAGAAACTATGATAGATTTATCTACGATCAAGAAACAGGACGAAGAAGTTTTCGGCGCGATGGATCGCGAACTTGCCCGCCAAAGGGGCAATCTCGAGCTCATCGCGAGCGAGAACATCGTGACCCCCGCCGTGATGGCGGCGATGGGCAGTCACCTGACCAATAAGTACGCCGAGGGCTATCCCGGCAAGCGTTATTACGGCGGATGCGCCTACGTCGACGAGGTCGAGACCATCGCGATCGAGCGGGTCAAAAAGATCTTCGGCGCGGGCTATGCCAACGTGCAACCGCACAGCGGCGCCAACGCGAACCTCGCCGTCTATTTCGCGCTCCTCGAGGTCGGCGACACGATCCTCGGTATGAATCTCGCGCACGGCGGTCACCTGACCCACGGCAGTCCTGTCAATATGTCGGGTAAGAACTACAATATCGTGCCTTATGGGGTCAAGAAGGAGACGGGCAGGATCGACTACGACGAGGTCGAACGCCTCGCTCTCGAGCATCGTCCCAAGCTGATCGTTGCGGGCGCTTCCGCTTATCCGCGCGCGATCGATTTTAAGGCGTTCCGCCGCATCGCCGACAGAGTCGGCGCCTATCTAATGGTGGATATGGCGCACATCGCGGGACTGGTCGCTGCGGGCGAACACGCGAATCCGATGGAATACGCCCACGTCGTGACCACCACGACGCACAAGACTCTCCGCGGCCCTCGCGGCGGCGTGATCCTGACCAACGACGAGGAGATCGCGAAGAAGATCAACAAGTCGATCTTCCCCGGCACGCAGGGCGGCCCCTTGATGCACGTGATCGCGGCGAAAGCCGTCGCGTTCGGCGAAGCCCTGACCCCCGAGTTCCGCGCCTATCAACACCAAATCGTTTTGAATGCCAAGGCGATGAGCGAAAGGTTCCTTAAAAACGGCGTCAATCTCGTTTCCGGCGGCACGGACAATCACCTGATGCTCCTCGACCTGACGAGCAACCACATCACGGGCAAGGAGCTTGAGACCCTGCTCGACGAAGCGCACATCACGGTCAACAAGAACGCGATCCCCTTCGATACCGAAAAGCCCTTCGTGACGAGCGGCGTGCGTATCGGCACACCCTCGGTCACTCAGCGCGGTATGAAAGAAGAGGACTGCGTTTACATAGCCGACCTGATCACCGACATCATCAAGCATCGCGAAGCGGCGGTCGAACGCGTCAAAGCGGCGGTCATCGCTCTGTGCGAAAAGTTCCCGATTTACGCGGGCGACGTTATTTAATATGTCAAATCGCACGATCTATCTCGATCACGCGGCAACCACGCCGACGGACGAAGAGGTCTTAAGGGAGATGCTCCCGTACTTTTCGGACGCATTCGGCAACGCGAGCAGTCCGCACCGAGAGGGGCGCAGGGCGGTCGCGACGGTGGACGCGGCACGGGAAAAGGTCGCGCAAGCGATCGGCGCTTCGCCTGCCGAGATCTACTTTACGTCGGGCGGCACCGAATCGGACAACTGGGCGATCACGGGCGTCGCGGAAGCATATCGGGAGAAGGGCAGGCATATCCTCTCTTCCGCCATCGAGCATCCCGCCGTTCTGAAAGCGCTCTCTCGCCTCGAAAGCCGCGGTTACGAGGTCACTTATCTCCCCGTGGACCGCGAGGGTTACGTCTCCGTTGAACGGGCGATCCGCGCGATGCGGAATGATACCGTTCTCGTCACGATCATGACGGCGAACAACGAGGTCGGGTCGATCCAACCGATCCGCGAGATCTTTTCGGCGGCGCACGAGAGAGGGATCGTGACCCATACAGACGCCGTGCAGGCGATCGGTGCCATCCCGATAGACGTCAAGGCGCTCGGCGCGGACCTCTTGTCTCTGTCGGCGCACAAGTTCTACGGTCCCAAGGGGGTCGGCGCCCTCTATCTCCGCAAGGGGATCAAGATCAAGGGACTGATCGTCGGCGGCGAGCAGGAGCGTTCTCTGCGTGCCGGAACCTACAACACCCCCGCGATCGTGGGTCTCGGAGCGGCGATCGAACGCGCGACTGCCTCTTTAGAGGAAAACGCGGCGCGTCTCTTGGATCTCAAAACCCGATTCATCACGGGACTGAAGGAGATTCCGTTTACGGCCGTAAACGGCGGATCGAACGCCCTTGCGGGCACCGTGAACGTGACCTTTTCGGGGGTGCGCAACAGCGAACTGCTGTTTGCTCTCGACAGAGAGGGGATCGCGGCGTCTTCGGGCAGCGCCTGTTCGTCGGGCAGCATCGAACCCTCGCACGTCCTTACGGCGATGGGACTTACCAAGGAAGAGGTCGGTTCGTCCGTCCGATTCTCGTTCGGCAAGGAGAATACGGTGGAGGACGTCACGGCGACCCTGGACGCGATCAAGGGGATCCTCTCTCGTCTTCGCGAGGGGAAAGACCTCTTTTTACAAAAGAAAAGCAATCGTTACGAAGGATAACGGGTGACCCCGTTAGTTGAAAAAATGGATCTGTCGACGCTGAACAAAGAACAACTCGAAGCGGTGCACGCCACCGAAGGCGCGGTGCTGGTCCTCGCGGGCGCGGGGAGCGGCAAAACGCGCGTTTTGACCTACCGTATCGCCAATTTGATCGAGGAAAAGGGGGTCAGTCCCTATCATATCCTCGCGATCACCTTTACGAACAAGGCGACCAACGAGATGAAGGAGAGGCTGGAGAAGATGCTCGGCGAAGGCTCGGGCGTATGGGTCTCCACCTTCCACTCTCTCTGCGCGCGTATCCTGCGCTACGACGCGGACAAGCTCGGCTACGACAAGAACTATACGATCTATTCCGATACCGACAGCGAACGCGTGATCAAGCGCATCGTGCAGAACAAACATATCGAGAAAGAAGGATTCGACCATAAGGTCGCGGAGCATATCAGCAATGCGAAGACTTATCTTTTCTCGCCCGAGGATTATCGCAAAGAATGCGGCGACCGCGACGCGATGCTGATCTGTGACGTCTACGAGGCGTACGAAGAAGAACTTAGGAACGCCAACGCGATGGACTACGACGACCTATTGATCAAGACCTACGAGCTCTTCTCCGATTATCCCGAAGTTCTCAAGAAGTACGCGGAGCGTTTCCATTACATACATATCGACGAATACCAAGATACCAGCCGTTTGCAGTACAAGATCGCGGCGATGCTCTCCTCCGTGCACGGCAACTTGTTCGTCGTCGGCGACGAGGATCAGAGCATCTACGGCTGGCGCGGCGCGGACATTTCGAATATCCTCGATTTCCGCAAGGATTTTCCTAACGCGACGGTCATCAAACTCGAGCAGAATTACCGCAGTACGACCAACATCTTGAACGCGGCGAACGCCGTGATCTCGCATAACAGCGAACGATTCGAGAAGAAACTGTGGTCGGAAGGCGACAAGGGCGTGCGCGTCGAGACCTATACGGCGCAGGACGATCGGGAAGAGGCGGAGTTCGTCGCCCGTCAGATCTCCTCGCTGATCCGCGAGCGCGGGATGTCTCCCTCGGATTTCGCGATCCTCGTCCGCATCAACGCGTTGACGAGGAAACTCGAAGAGAAACTCCGCTATTTCCGCATTCCGTACAAGATGTACGGCGGCTTCAAGTTCTACGAGAGAAAGGAAGTCAAGAGCTTGCTCGCTTACTTCCGCGCCTTCGTGAATCCGCGTGACAACGACGCCTTCTTGCGTATCATCAATACCCCCAAGCGCGGCATCGGCGACAGCGTGACGGACGAATTGTCTTTCCTCGCGTCGGAAAGGGGGATCTCGGTCTCCGACGTCCTCTTCGGCGATATGACCGCCCTCGGTCTGTCAGACAAGAGCGCCAAGAAACTGCGGATATTCAAGGAACTTTTCGACAAGATGGTCGCGGCGCGGAACGAGAAAGGGCTCGGCGATTTCGCCGAATACGTCGCGACGGAAGCGGGTTTCTTCCTCGCCTATGCGGGCGACAAGGAAGAGGATCTCAGCCATCGCGAGAACCTGAACCAGCTCATCGGCGAGATCCGCGAGTTCGAGAAGGCGAATCAAGGCGCCACCCTCGAAGAGTATTTGCAATCCGTCGCGCTGATCTCGGATACCGACGAGATACAGACCGACGAGTACGTGACGGTCTCCACCGTCCACTCGGTCAAGGGACTTGAGTTTAACGTCGTCTTCGTGATGGGGTTGGAAGAAAACGTATTTCCGTCCCAATCCTACGGCAAGTCCACGTCCGAGATCGAGGAAGAGCGCCGCGTGATGTACGTCGCAATGACCCGCGCGAAGCGTCGCCTTTTCCTGACGAGCGCGAGGTCGCGCTTTATGTACGGCAGGAC
>JAFZZX010000066.1 GCA_017615515.1 Clostridia bacterium | reverse complement strand
GGGCATCGACGTCGCGGCGGCAAAGATCGACGATCCTCGGTACACACATTATCAAACGAGCGTCCTCGGCGACCTACCGGAGATCGCGGACGTCGGCGTGATCGTCACGGCGGCAGGCGTGCAATCGGCAGGCGAAGACGCGATCGACGTCAACCTCAAGGGCGTCGTGCGCGTCGTGGAGAAATACGCCTTCAACCCCGCGATCCGCGCCGTCGTGAACGTCGCTTCGGCGAGCGCGAGGAACGGATCGGAATTCGCCCTCTACGCCGCGAGCAAAGGCGGCGTCGTGACCTACACGAAGAACGTCGCCCTGCGCCTCGCCCCCTACGGCGCGACGGCGAATACCCTTTCCCCCGGCGGCGTGATGACCGCCTCCAACGATCCGGTCACGAAGGATCCCCGTTTGTTCCGCGCGGCGCTCGCGGAGAGCCTGCTCGGCAAGTGGGCGTCCCCCGAAGAGATCGCCGAATGGGCGTACTTCCTCGCCGCGGTCAATCGGAGCATGACGGGCGAAGACGTCCTCGTGGACAACGGCGAAATGTTGAAGTCCAATTTCGTTTGGCCCAAGAAGTAAGCGCAAGCGGCGCATATCCTTCGCCCTCGCGGGTGATCAACGCTTGCGCGTTTTGCTTTTTTGTACATACTTTTCTATGACAATAATAATCAGTTGACGGCGTTTTTCTCGAGGTTGTATAATTTTTTCGTTAAAAACGAAAAGAAGAAGGCAGAAATATGATTCGGAAAGATTTACGCAATATCGCGATCATCGCGCACGTCGACCACGGCAAGACCACCCTTGTGGACGAAATGCTGAAGCAAGGCGGCATTTTCCGCTCCAATCAGCACGTGGACGAGCGCGTGATGGACAGCGGCGACCTCGAAAAGGAGCGCGGGATCACGATCCTCGCGAAGAACACCGCCGCCTATTATAAAGACGTCAAGATCAACATCATCGACACCCCGGGACACGCGGATTTCTCGGGCGAAGTGGAGCGCGTGCTGAAGATGGTTTCGGGCGTTCTCCTTTTGGTGGACGCGGTCGAAGGCCCGATGCCGCAGACCCGCTTCGTGCTGCAAAAGGCGCTGGAGCTCGGGCACAAGATCATCGTGTGCGTGAATAAGGTCGACCGCCCCGACGCCGAGCCCAAGCGCGTCGTGGACGAGGTCCTCGAGCTGATGATGGACCTCAACGCGGACGACAGCCAACTCGACTCCCCCGTCGTGTATTGCAGCGGCAGGAACGGCACTTCCTCGATGACCGTCGAGCAGAAGCCCGACCTCACGGACCTCTTCGAGACCATCGTGAACTACATCGACCCGCCCGAAGGCGACGAGAACGCGCCCTTCCAGGTGCTGGTCTCCTCGATCGACTACAACGACTACGTCGGCAGGATCGGCATCGGCAGAGTGGAGCGCGGCACCTTGAAGGTCGGACAGGACGCGGTGATCGCCTCGTTCCACGGCGACTTCACCCCCTATAAGACCCGCGTCGTGACCCTGATGCAGATCGACGGGCTGAAACGCGTCAACGTCGACTCGGCGAAGGTCGGCGACATCATCTGCTTCAGCGGCAGCGAGAACGTCACGATCGGCGACACCCTGTGCGCGCCCGAACAGGTCGAGGCGATCCCCTTTATGAAGATCGGCGAGCCGACCCTCGAGATGCGCTTTATGGTCAACGATTCCCCCTTCGCGGGTCGCGAGGGCAAGTTCGTGACTTCCCGTCATCTCCGCGACAGGCTCTACCGCGAACTCCTGAAGGACGTGTCGCTCCGCGTGGAAGACACCGACAACACCGACACCTTCCTCGTGAAGGGCAGAGGCGAAATGCACCTCTCCGTCCTGATCGAGACGATGCGCCGCGAAGGATTCGAATTCGCGGTCTCGATGCCCAAAGTCTTGTATCAATACGAGAACGGCAAGAAGCTCGAACCCATCGAACAGGTCATCGTGGACGTCCCGGAGAACGCGGTCGGCGCCGTGATGGAGAAGCTCGGCAGCCGCAAGGGCGAGCTCGTCACGATGCATCCGACGGGCGACCGTATCCGCCTCGAATTCAAAATGCCCGCGCGCGGTATGATCGGCTACAAGAACGAGTTTCTGACCGACACCAAGGGCGAGGGCGTACTGAATACGATCGTCCTCGGCTACGAAGAGTACAAGGGCGACATACAGATGCGCAACTTCGGCTCTCTCGTCGCCTACGAAACGGGCGAAGCCGTGACCTACGGTCTCTTCAACGCGCAGGATCGCGGACCCCTCTTCGTGGGCCCCGGTACCCCCGTGTACGAGGGCATGGTCGTGGGCTATACGCCCAAGTCGGACGACATCGTCGTCAACGTCTGCAAGAAAAAGCATATCACGAATATGCGCGCGGCGGGCAGCGACGAAGCGTTGCGCCTGACCCCCGTCAAGCGGATGAGCCTCGAGGAAATGATCGAGTTCCTCGGCGAGGACGAACTGCTCGAAGTCACCCCGAAGTCCCTGCGCGTGCGTAAAGTCATTATGAGCAATATGTACCGCGCGAAGGACAACTTCAAGAAGAAGAACGCCGTCGACGGATGAAACGCGTTTTCGTCTCGATCGGCGGCGGAGAACTCCGCAACAAGACCACCGCCCCCATTGACGCCCACATCGCCGCCCTCGCGAAGAGCCGCGCGGGCGAAGGGGAACGCGGCTACGCCCTCTTTTTCCCGACCGCGAGCCACGACAGTAATCCCTATTTCAATTCTTTCCGCAAGACCTACACTTCCCTCTTCGATATGAAGAGCGACGTCGCGATCCTGACCAAAGGGCTGATGACCGTCGAGCACGTCGCCGAGAAGATCGCGAAAGCGAACCTGATCTACGTCGGCGGCGGCGACACGCTGTACCTGATGCAGGTATGGCGCGAAACGGGCGTCGCCAAGCTGGTTTGGGACGCCTACGAACGCGGCGCGGTACTGGCGGGACTCTCCGCCGGCGCGATCTGCTGGTTCGACGACATATACACCGATTCCCTGGTCGAAGGGGAGTATGCGCCCTACCGCGGCCTAGGGAGGATCAAGGGAGCGGGAACCCCGCACTACAATAGCCGTCCCGAGTTCGACCGCATCGCCCGAGAGCAAGGCTATCCCCTCTCCTACGCGATCGAGGACGACGCGGCGATCCTCTTTGAGGACGAAGCGCCCGTCGGCGCCCTTTCTTCAGGCGGCAGCGCCTATCGTCTGCTCCTTATAGGCGGCGAGATCAAAAAGGAAAAACTCGAACTTGTAAAATAAAAAAACGGCGCGAAACCGTTTTTTTTGTTGTTTTGGCAAAGCCGATTTCACTCCGACAAGCTGAAATCCCTGTCGTATTGGATAAAGACCGTGTAGCCCTCGTGCTCCAGCTCGGTCTCTTGCTTGATCGCGGCGATCGTCGCGAGGGGGTCGGGATCGTCGAAGGAGATCACGAGGTCGAAACTGATCAACTTGGCCGCCTCGTCCACGAAGAAGCCGTGCATTTGCAGGACGTGCGGGAAGCGTTTGACGATCTCGATCACCTTCTCGAAGACGCGCTTCGATCCCTCGTCCGAATGATCCTCGGCATAGATGCCGATCGTCATGATCGTATTGTATTTCGTGTACATCAGCATCGTGATCTCGCGTTCGATCGCCTGGATCTCCCGCGCGGTGAGTTCGCTCGAAACGCCGATATGGAGCGAGCCGATGTTCCGATCGTGCCCGTAGCCGTTCAAGATCAAGTCGTAACAGCCGCGCACGCCCTCGATCTTATTCACCTCTTCCTTGATCGCGAGGACGAAGTCCCGATCAAAGCGATCCCCGATCATCGAGGACAGCGACTCTCTGAGCACGCCGACGCCGCTCTTTAAGATGAACAGACCGATCAGAACGCCGAGGTAGCCTTCGACGTAGACCCCCGCGAACTTCGCGACCAGCACGCCGACCAAGGTCGCCGTGGACAAAACGGAATCGAACAGAGCGTCGGTGCCCGAGGCTTTCAGCGCCTCGCTGTCGATCTTGGACCCTCTCTTCTTGAAGAACAGACCGATCGCGACCTTTATGGCGATCGCCGCGGCGACGATCACGATGGAATAGATCTCGAAGCTCGGCATCGCGCCGCTCTCAAAGTGCTCGATGATCGAACGGATCGACTCGTACACCGCCATGCCGCCCGCAAAGAGGATCAGCACGGCGATCAACGTCGAGGTCAGATACTCGATGCGACCGTAGCCGTACGGGTGCTTTTTATCGGGAGCCTTCCCCGACAGTTTGGTGCCGATGATCGTGATGATGCTCGACAGCGCGTCGGTCAGGTTGTTGACGGCGTCCATGATGATGGCGACCGATCCCGCGAGGAAGCCGACGAACGCCTTGAACGCCACCAAAAAGACGTTCCCGACGATGCCGACCACGCTGGTCTTGACGATCTCTTTTTCCCTATTCACCATTTCCGATCTCCTTTGTCAGCCCAATTTATCAAATCTTGCCACGCCCTTGGTGCGAAGCCAATGTAGCATTCCGTAGTCCGCGAAGAAGATCGCCACGATCAGCACCGCCAAATACACCCAATCGGGGAAGACGAGCGCCGCGACGAAATACAACCCCATCAACACGAAGGAAAGCATCATAATGCCGAAGATCGAGATGAAGACGCTGAATCCCGTCTTGACCGCCATCGTCTCGTCTCGCCAGTCGAGGACGGGGCGACGCACGTTCATACACAGACCGAAACACGCGGTGAAGAGCGTAAAGGCGACGACCGCAACGACCGCCAGGATCGCACCCACGACGTCCGCCGCGCCGAAGATCACCGAGATCGCGATCGTTTCAAAGAGCGTACCCGGCAAACTCACGACGAGATGCAACGCGATCTTTGCGCAGAAGACCTCGGCGGCGGGCACGGGCAGCGAACGGATCACCCAAAGCCTCTTCCCTTCCATCGAAATCGACGGCGCCGTAATGTCGTTCATCACGCAAGTAAAGATCGCAATGACCGCGGCGAACCCCGTTCCGCTGAGGTGCGGGAGCGCCTCGGTCAGCATCGCGCGCGCATCTAAGAGCGCTTTCGATTGCACGATCGCGACGACGCCGATCACGACGGAGAAGATCACGCCGAACGACGTATTCATAATGTAATTCGGCGAGGAGGAATACAGGCGCCAGTCCCTCTTAAAGAGCGCCTGTCGTCTGCCGCCGACCTTGACCACGCCGACCTTGCCCTTCGCGGAGACCGTACGGCGTTGCGTGACGAAGCGCAGGAAATACTTGGAGAGTAGGAAATAGGCGAGCGCATAGGCGAGAATGCCCGTCAGCAGCACGACGCCCATGCCGAACGCCGAGCCCGTCGACGCCGTGCCCATTTGGTAGAAAAAGAAGAGCCCGTAGCGGATCGCCGAGGGAACGGTGCCGAGCTCGACGAGCGCCATCGCGGCGTTCTGCGCGCGGAAATACAGGACGTAGAAGAGTACGACCAAGAGGACGGACGCGACGAGGGTGATCGCCCTCTTATTCTTGACCCGGCGAGCGATCGCGGCGACGACGAACGCAATGCCGACGGTCAAAGCCACGACGAGCAAGGTCAGCGGGATCACGAGGAAGAATGCCGTCACAAGTCCCGCCACGGAAACGCGCGCGCCCATACAGAACGCGATGAAGGCGGGCAGAAGTACCGCGCTCTCGTATAGGAGCGTCATCGCAGACAAGGCGGTGACGCGCACGAAGAGGATGCGGGAAGGCGGGATCGGCATCGACAGGAGCATTTCGTTGTCCTTCGCCTCGTAGATCGTCGAATACGCATTAAAAACGCTGCCCATCAGCCCGATCGCCGTCGCGATCAACCCGACGATCATATAGTAGATCTCGTAATTGCTCTCGTCGAACGCGCCCAAGATCTGCTTGAAAAACACGAAGAACGAAACGCCGAGCGACACGAAGACCAACGCGAAGAGGAGCAGGAAGGTCGCGACGGATGAAGTGCTCCGTCTCTTACCTTTTGCGCCGCCTCTCCTGTTGAACTGCGAGATCAACTCGGCGAATTGTTTGCGAAAGAGCGCCTTAATCATGCGGATCCTCCATATCGAGGAAGACGTCTTCCAGCGAGGAATCCCCCTTGACCTCGTCCATACTGCCGTAAGTCACGAGGCGGCCGCCCTTGATGATCGCGACTTTGTCGCAGAGTTTCTCCGCGACCTCGAGAATGTGGGTCGAGAAGAGGATCGCGCCCCCTTCGCGGCAGAACTCCCGCATCGTCTCCTTGAGAACGTGGCTCGCCTTGGGATCGAGCCCGACGAAGGGTTCGTCCAAGATGATCAGTTTGGGATCGTGGAGGAAGGCGGAGATCAACGCGAGCTTCTGCTTCATACCGTGCGAATAGGTCGAGATCGACGCGCCGATCTCTTCGGGGGTCAAGGTCAGCGCCTCGCCGTATTTGTCGATGCGCGCCCTTCTGTCCTCCTCGGAAACGCCGAAGACGTCCGCGATAAAATTGAGATACTGCATTCCCGTCATAAAGTCATAGAGGTCGGGATTGTCGGGAACGTAAGCGACACGGCGTTTGACCTCGATCGGATCGTCGACGACAGATACGCCGTCCACGCGAATGCTGCCGCCCTCGAAACCGAGAATGCCGACCACGCATTTTAAGGTCGTGGTCTTGCCCGCGCCGTTGTGTCCGATAAAGGCGCAGAGTTCGCCCGCATTCACCGTAAAGGACAGGTCGTCCACCGCCTTTTTGTCGCCGTAAGATTTCGTCAGATTCCAGATCTCGAGCATACGCTCCTCCTTTTGCGCCCCACGGGCGCTATCAAATTGTATTATATACCTTGCGAGAAAATATTTCAATCATAATACGCCGGAAGTCTCCCTCAAGCCGAGCTACGGCGAGGCATATCAAGTGAAGAAGTCACATATCAAGTGACGTCAGTCACATTTCAAGCCGAGCATTGGCGAGGCATATCAAGTGACGAAGTCACATTTCAAGAGACGCTCGACTACGCTCGCTTTAGCGCTAACGCGCAATTTTTTGACGATTGCAAGCAATATGTCAAAAAATTAAGAAGGGTTGACTTTTTCGCCGCAACGGGGTAATCTAAAAGCAACGATAGGAGAGGTGCTTATGGATTGGGCTGAGATTTGGCAAACCATCAAAAACTTTTTCGCAGACAACGTGTGGAATATCGTGGCGTTCTTCGCCACCCTGGTGATCGGCATGATTCTCATCAAGATCCTGCTGTCCGTCTTCCGCAAGATCTTCGCCCGCACCAAGATCGAAGAGGTGGCGCAAGGGTTCCTGCTCGCGATCTTAAAGTTCGTATTTTGGCTGATCCTCGTACTCATTTTGCTGTCGCTCATCGGCGTGCAGATCACGGGGGTCGTCACCGCCCTCAGCGCCGCGATCCTCGCCGTCGGCATGGCTCTTCAGAGCAATATCTCGAACCTTGCGAACGGCATCGTGATCGTCGTGACCAAGATGTTCAAGAAGGGCGACTATATCTTCGTCGGGGACAAGGAAGGCTCGATCGTCGAGATCCACTTCCTCTTTACGACCATCAACACCAAGGACAACAAGAAGGTCACGATCCCGAACTCGATGATCGTGAATAACGCCGTCGTCAATGCGGGCGCGAACCCCCGCCGCCGCGTGGACTTCACTTTCCCCGTCGCCTACGAATCCGACGTCGAGACCGTCAAAAAGGTCGTGCTGGAGGTGATGGCTTCCTGCGGCAAGGTCTATCTCGACCCCGCCCCCTTCTGCAAGCTCAAGGTGTTCGGCGCGAGCAGTTTGGACTTCTTCGCGAATTGCTGGTGCGACGCGTCCGACTATTGGGACGTGTACTATTACGTCGTGGAGCACGTCTTCAACGAGTTCAAACGCAACAATATCTCGATCCCCTTCCAGCAGATCGAAATGCGCGAGCGCACCGATCCCGGCACGATGCCCTTTGACGCCGCCCCCCTGCCAGAACGGGTGGAGAAGGAGCGCCCCGTCGAGGAGGGAAAACTCGCCGAGATCAAGCGCGCCGTCGAGGGCAAAAAGGAAGCGCTCGAAGATCGCATCGGAAAGCGCAAGAAAAGCAAAGGAAAGAAGGAAGAAGCCTAACGCATTCGATCCGATTCGCCGCGCGGCAGCCCGTCGTCCGCGCGGTTTTTCGTTGGAAAACCCATATAAATATGCTATAATAATCTATCATACGAAGTGAGGCGAAAGTATGGATAACCCCATTTGGCAAAAAATCACGAAGGCCGTCACGTCGAAGGTCGCTCTCGCGACGTTCGCACTCCTTGCCTACTGGGAGATCTATCTGTCCGTCGCGGGATCTTTCTTCGAGGCGAACCGGCTCCTCTTCGGCACCTCGTTCGTCGCTTTGCTCCTCTTGGCGCTGCAGATCGCGCTGACCTTGTATTTCGGCGTTTCGCTTTTCCTGTCCATGCGTGGCGGCGAGCGTCCGAACGGCATTCTTGCCCTCGCGGGTGAGCTCGCGGTGATCGCGATGGGGATCGCGATGCCGATCATCTTCTACTACGGACGGGCGACCGAGGCCGTGACCTTCCTCGCGGTGCTTCCCTACTTCCTCGTCGGACTGCTCGTCGCGGTCGCGCTCTTCGTGATCGCTTTCGTAAAAAAGAAGGTCGTCGCGGTGATCGTCGTAATCGCCATGACCGTTCTGTCGGTCGGCGGCGTCGCGGCGGGATTCGCACTCGGCGGCAAGTTTCGGATCGAAGAAGCGCCCGCCGTCTTCGACAACGGCACGGATTTCTCGGTCGTGTGGTGCACGAGCGCGCCCTCGATCGGCTATATGGAATATACCCACGACGGCGAGACCTACGTCCTCTACGACGCAGAGGACGGCAAGTACCGCACGGACAGCCGCGTGCACACCGTCCGCGTCCCTTACGAGCACCTATACGGCGCGACCTATCGCGTCAGCGCGGCGAAGGTCAAAAAGAACGCGGCGAAGAACTCGGTAACGGGGGATTTCATCACCTCGCCCAACTACCGTTTCGCCTCTAAGATCACGGGGACAAGCGTAAAACTCCTCTCGGTGACCGACTGGCACGAGGACACGACGCGCCTCTGTAAAGCCGCCGCGGCGTGCGGCGAATACGACGTCCTCTTGATGATGGGCGACGCCGTCCGATTCGTGAACGAACGCGAGGACTTGATCGACAACGTGATCCTGCCCGCGGGCAGGATCGGCGGCGGCGTGAGACCCATCGTCTTCGCGCGCGGCAACCACGAACCGCGCGGCAAATACGCGAGCGAGCTCAAATCCATGCTCGGCTACGACGACTACTATTTCACCGCGACCTACGGCAACCTTAATCTCCTCGTGATGGACGGCGGCGAAGACAAGGCGGACGACGACCCGAAGAACGGCGGACTGTTCGTCTCGGAAGCCTACCGCGATGCGGAACTTACGGCGATCGAGGCACTCCCCGTCCCCGCGGGGATCAACCTCTCCGTCTGCCACATTCCCCTTTTCGCGCCGAGCGAGACCTCGCCGCAATACGCGCGCTTCTCGGCGATCCTCGAGAAATGGAATATCAAACTCGAGATCGCGGGACACGAACACTATCTCGACCTCGTTCACACCGCCGCGTTCGACACCCTCGTGGCGGGCGGCCCGACGGACGAAGACGGCTTCGTCGCCTGCCGCATAGACGTCACGGGCGACACTTGCACGATCACGGCAATGAACGACAGCGGAGAGATCGTCCGCACCTACGGCCCGATCTCCCTCAAATAAAGGAGCAAACGATGACCCTCAAGAGAAAGACCCCCCTTATGGGCTGGGCGTCCTGGAACTGCTTTCGCACGAATATTTCCGAAGAGAAGCTCAAAGCGCAATTCGACGCGTTGGTCGCGACGGGTCTCTCGGGGTGCGGCTACGTCTACGCCAATACCGACGACGGCTTTTTCGGCGGCAGAGACGAGGCGGGACATCTCCTTTTCCACAAAGAACGCTTCCCGAACGGGATCAAACCCCTCGCCGACTACGCGCATTCGCTCGGACTCAAGGCGGGCATCTACTCCGAGGCGGGCGCCGCTTCCTGCGGGTACTACTACGATAACGAAGGAGAAAACGGCAGGAACGCGGGACTTTTCGGACACGAAGAAGAGGACCTCGAGCGCTTCCTCGTCGAATACGGCTTCGACTTTCTGAAAGTGGACTGGTGCGGCGCTCTGCGCGAAGGGGTGGACGAAAGGGCGGAATATCTCTTGATCGCCCGCTTGATCGAAAAGATCCGCGAGCGGACGGGGAAGCCGATCGTCTATAACATCTGCCGCAAGTTCTTCCCCGGCGAATGGGCGACCGAGATCGCGGATTCGTGGCGGACGGCGGCGGACATTCAGCCGAATTTCGCCTCGATATTGAAGCAAATCGACAACATCAAACCGCTCCGTCGCTTCTGCTCCCCGGGGCACGTCAACGACCTCGATATGATGCAGATCGGCAACGGTCTCACGCCCGAAGAAGAGCGCACCCATTTCGCGATGTGGTGTATGATGTCCACACCGCTGATGATCGGATGCGACCTCACGAAGATCCCCGAGGCGACCCTCGCGCTCCTCAAAAACGAGGAATTGATCGCGCTGGATCAGGACGCCGCCTGCCTGCAAGCCTACGTCGTGAAAGAAGTCAAAAACGATGCGGGCGACCTGCTCGGCGAAGTCTGGATCAAGAATCTCGGCGCGGCGAATGGCGACG
>JAFZZX010000065.1 GCA_017615515.1 Clostridia bacterium | reverse complement strand
CCTTGCCCATAATGTCCGCACGGGAGAGGGTGACCTCCTCCTTCGCCACGCCGAAGTAGTCTCTCTTCTCGATGTAGGAGACCACGCGCGCCGTCGCCTCGGGCGAAAGCTGCGCGCCGTCCGCACCGTAGACCTTGTAGCCGTTGTATTCCTTCGGATTGTGGCTCGCGGTGATCATGATGCCCGCAAAAGTCTTCAAATAGCCGACCGAGAAGGAGAGGATCGGCACGGGACGCACGTTCTCGAAGAGATAGACTTTGATGCCGTTCGCCGCCAAGACTTCCGCCGCGCCGAGTGCGAATTCGTAGCTCATTCTGCGCGTGTCGTAGGAGATCACGACGCCTTGGCGCATCGCGTCCGCGCCCTGCTCCCGAATATAATCCGCGAGCCCCTGCGTGGCGCGGGCAACGGCGTATTCGTTCATGCGGAAGGTGCCGAGACCCAGCACGCCGCGCATTCCCGCCGTACCGAAGGCAAGGGGCAAGGTGAAGCGCTCGCGCAGTTCCTTATCGTCGCCCTTCAGCGCCTCGAGCTCCGCCTTTTCGGCGGGCGTCACACAGTCAAGCCAATGCTTGTAACTTTCGATGTAATCCATTTGAGATCAACCTCCGAATTATCAGAATACAAATATTATAACAGAAATGTTATAACATTTCAAGACCTATTCGGCGGCGGAGAGCAGCGCGAAGGCAAACGCTCCGCAAGAGAGGGGGTACTGCTCCGCAGCAGAGCGATGTACGCGCTACTATACGTCGCCGAGAAGAAAAACCGTGCGTGGTTCTGAAAAGAAGAGCCACGCACGGGCGTCCGCTACGAACGGACAAAAGGATAAGGGAGGAGGAAGAATGCTTGTTTATTCGACGGGAGCTTCAAGGGACTCGTTAGGGACGAAGCCACCGTTTCTGCCGCCATTCCCGAAGGGCGGGAATCCGCCGTTTCCGAAGGGTGCGCCGCCCTGCCTGCCGCCTTGATCGTTGCCCGGCATCGCGGGGGGCGTCATACCCTCTTGCGGTTGCTCTCCGTTCGGCATTTCGGGGGGCGTCATACCACCGTCGGTGCCGTCAAAAGGGGTCTGCCCCTCGGTCGGAAACTCGGGCGGAGTCATGCCGCCATCAAACTGTCCGCCGTTCTGCGGCATCTCGGGAAGATCGTCGCCGTCCTGCCCCTCTTCCCCGTTCGGGAGCGCGGGAGGGGTTTGACCGCCCTCTACTCCGCTCGGTCTGCCGCCGGGGGTCTGTCTGCCGTCGCCTTGATTACCGCCGGGGCCACCGCCCATGCCGCCTTGTCCGCCCATATTGCCGCCCATATTGCCGCCCATGCCGCCTGCGGTGCCCGTCGTGGCAGTTAGGTTCACGCTGCTGTTGCCGTAGCTCAGCGTATAGGTGCCGGATCTAAGGTCGGGGGTGCTGATCGTGACGTTCGAACAAGCTTTGGGAGCGGTGAAGGAGAGGACGGTCGCGCCGCTATTATCCTTCAAGGTCAGCACGGTGCCCGCCGAAACGTTGACGTTCGCGACCACCATATACTGCGTGGCGCCCACGGGATCCATCGCCTCGCGACAGGTCGCGATGACCGTACCGCCCGAGATCGTGGTGCCCGTCTCGCTATCCAGCGCGGAGTTGCCGCCGTTCACGGGGCCGAAGACCAGGACTTCGCCGCCGGAGATCAAGAGTTTGCCGTTGCTGTCCAAGCCGTCGCCCGAGCAATTCACCGTCAGTTTGCCGTCCGTGATCAGGATATAGTAAGCGTAGTTCTTGAGGTCGGCATTCGCCGCGTTCACGCCGTCGTCCACGACCGTGATCGCGATCTCGCCGCCCGTGATCTCCACCGCCGCCCCCTCGATGCCCTCGTAGCCCTTGGTGATCGTGATAGTGCCGCCCGCGATCTTGGTCAGATATTCGGCGTGGATGCCGTCGTCACCCGAAGCGATCTCGAAAACGCCGCCCGATACGAGCACGTTGCCTTTGCTGTGGATCGCGTCGTCGTTGGAATCGATACGGAAGGTGCCGCCCGTGATCACGAGAGCGTAATTGTCGATCGCACTCTCTTCGCCAAAGTCGGCGGGATAAAGGGTCTCGTTGCCCTCTTCGTCCTCAAGCACGATGCCCGCGACCTTGAGCGCCTTGCCGTCCGCCGCGTCCGAGCTCTTCTCGGTGACCGTAGTCGGCGCGCCGCCGTTGGTCGTGATCGTGATGACGTCCTCGGTGCGATTCGCGATGTACAAGCAACCGTTCGCCGCGATGCCGTCGTCCGTCGCCGTCACGGTGATCGTGCTGTTCTCGATGTAGATATAGCCCGCTTGGGAATCCTTCGCATAAGCGACGGCTTCTTCTTCGGTTTCCGGCTCGATGTCGGTCTTGATGCCGTCGTTGCCCGCTGTCACCGTCAGGGTCGCGCCCTTGATCTCGATCAAATTGTCCGCCTTGATGCCGTTCTTGACCGCGGTCACCTCAATATTCGCAGATAGTACGGTCAGCGTATTTTTCACCTTGATACCATTCGCCTCTTCGCCGACGGCGGTCACCTTCAAGGTGCCGGAGCCGTTGATGGTCAGCGAGGACTTCTTCGCCTGGATCGCCGCGCCGTCTCCGTCCGCCGCCGTGTCGCCCACGCTGTCGGATACTTCGTTGACCGTGCCGTCCGCGATGGTCAAAATGCGCAACTGATCGTCACTCTTCGAGAAGACGATCGCCGCCGAGGCCTGGCTGTCGAGGGTCTTGATCGTCGCCCCTGCGAGCACGAGGCGCACCGTGCCTTCGATATTCTTATCCACGACGACTGCGCCGTTCAGGGTGCCCGTCAGGACGTAAGTGCCCGCCGCCTTGATCGTCAGCACGTCGTCTGCGTATTTCGCTCCCGTGATCTTGCTCTCCGAGGTCAGAAGGGATAGGTCGATCTCGATCGCGCCTTCCTCGGTCGTCGTAGCGACTTGTTGCTCTGCGCTGACTTCGACGAGTTCGCTGTCGAGATAATCCTCGGACGCCGTTTCGGAAAGGGTGTCCGCCACCTCTTGTGACGCCGCCGCGATCTCTTCGGCGGAGAGATCGCTCGCCCCCGCGCCGCCGTCTGCCCCGCCGCCCGCGCTCGAAGTCGCCACATTGTCGCCGCTCAGCCCCGTAAGAGAAGTCAATCCGTCGCAAGCCGTCGCAAACACCGCGATCAAAGCAAGCATTGCCACCAATACGATCCACTTTTTGCTCATAAGTCAAAACCTCCTTTTCGGTTTCTTCACCCACAGTATGACGGAGCAAACTTAAACAAGACTTAAATCGGAAAAGATTATTAAAAAAGTTTCAAACCCGATCAAAAATCGTCGGGCCGAAAGGTGGCAAACGAAAAAACGGACGCGAGGGAGAGCACGTCCGTTTCTTATGATCATGAGATCCGTATAGGGATCAGTCTCTTGCTTTCTCCAACTTGGAGAGTGACTTCGCGATCCCTTCGACCAAAGTGGCGTCGTGTTCGCTCAAGGCGTAATAGCCTTTTTCACCGCTCTTCTTCACGACGATGATCGTATTGGGACTCACATCGGTCTTCGGCTTCGGAATATAATCGATGTCCGCGAGCAGGCGCTCGAGACTATAGTCCGTCGCATCGCAAATCTTCTTCAGCGTATCGAGTTGGATCTTGCGCGTAAAGCCCGTATCCTTGCTCTTCAAGAGCTCATAAATGTACTGACGGGAATACCCGACCTTTCTCGAAAACGCAGAGATCGTAAGTCCGCTTTCTACCAAAATCTGTTCTATTGCTTCTCCGAGTTTCATTTATAATCACCTCTGCCCTATTATATCACAAAAATGAGAGTCCGTGCCTTAAAAAACAATAAAAATCATTATATTTTCATTACACATTTGCAAAATCGACGCAAACATTAAAAGACATCGAAAAACAAAAACTCTCAAAAATTAACTTTATTATTCATTTTTCGCGCAATCATCGTATGCTTTATGTAAAGAATATGCACGCGTTATTCGTTTGACTTTTGCGCGCGCGTAGATTATTATAAAGATAGATTTACGGAGGACGAAACGGTGGAAAAGATAAAGAAAGTACTGATTTCCGAGACTGACGTTAAACAAAGAGTCAAAGAACTCGCCGCCGAGATCTCGCACGACTATAAAGGCAAAACCGTGACCTTGATCTGCATATTGAGCGGCGCGTCCGTCTTCTTCGCCGACCTGGTACGCGAGCTCGATCTCGACGTACGTTTTGAGTTTATGTCGGTCTCCAGCTACGGCGGCGGCACGGTTACGAGCGGCGAAGTCAAGATATTGAAGGACGTCAACCACCCGATCGCGGGACAACACGTCATCATCGTGGAAGACATCATCGACAGCGGTTGCACCCTTTCCTACTTAAAGCGCGTGCTCGCGCAACGCAATCCCGCGTCGATCAAGGTCTGCACGATCCTGGATAAACCCAGTCGCCGCAAGGTGAACTTCAAGGGCGAGTACGTCGGGTTCGAGATCCCGGACGAATTCGTGATCGGCTACGGACTGGACTACGACGGCAAATATCGCAATCTGAAAGACGTGTGCGTATTGGAACTTACGGAGGACTGATTATGGAAAAGTTTTATACGATCGACATCGCGGGACTGAAGCGCGACCTGCCTATCTGCAAAGCGGGCGACAACCTGTATATCGGCGCGTTCGTGATGTTCTCGGACGTGGAATTGACCGTCAAAGCGGCGACCGCTCTCCTCGAGAAATGCCCCGACTTCGACGTGATCCTGACCGCCGAATCCAAAGGCATCCCCCTCGCCTACGAGATGGCGCGCCAAAGCGGCAAGACCTACCTCGTCGCGCGTAAGGGCGCGAAACTGTATATGCAAACGCCGGTCAAGGTGTACGTAAAGTCCATCACGACCGCGAAAATGCAGGAACTCTACCTTGACAAATCCGAGCTGGACAGTCTGAAGGGCAAGCGCGTCTTGATCGTGGACGACGTGGTCTCCACCGGCGAATCGCTCTACGCCCTCGAGCAACTCCTGTCCCACGCGGCGGGCACGGTGGTCGGCAAAGCCTTCGTCCTCGCGGAAGGGGACGCGGCGAAGCGCGACGACGTGATCTATCTGCAATATTTGCCGCTCTTCTTTGAATAAAAAAGGCGACGTATTGCGGCGCATATTCTTCGCTAACTATTTCATCAAAAGGCAGTTACGTACGATCAGTACGCGCCTGCCTTTTTCTTCAAAGAGCGCTCGCCTCTACACCACTCTCCGCCGCCTTTTGTTTAACTAAATTGTTAATTGAACAGCCATCACGCGGTTTTTGCAAAGCCTTGTATTCGCAACCTTTCTTCGCTGCCTTTTGTTATTTCTTATCTCAACGCGCCTCTATCCCCCACGCTCTGCCGATTTATACTTTGATGAACCGGTATAATGATTGCCGATAATCTTATCTTAAAATTGAAAGGATACGTAATGGCGAATCCTCGTATTATGTCGTTTTTATCTTAGGCGACTGCTCAATAAAAAAAGAGCGTGCGGCGCTTCCGTTGGGATCCCCGCAATATTGCATAATATTGTGGGGTATTGGCAGCGCGAAGAAGGATTGGAGATGCAAGGCGAAGTCACCCCAAGAAATCTATGATTTCTCGGAGACCCCGATGAAAAAAGGAGCAGGCGCGGGCGCGGCGCTCCCCGAACAAATGCAAATTATCGGGGGCGTTGGCAGCGCAGAAAACGGTTCAAAGAAAAACGCTCACTTTTTGGGTTCACCCCATTCTCGGTGAGCGTTTTTGTCACGCCAAACGAGCGCGGAGAGTGGTGCGAAGACAAACGCTCACCAAAAAGGCGGGTAGGCGCGTACTTTTTGTACGTAACTACCCGCCTTTGCAGGTGTAGAGCAGTATT
>JAFZZX010000064.1 GCA_017615515.1 Clostridia bacterium | reverse complement strand
TGAAAAATAAAACAATTAATAAAACACTAGTTTGTAATTATTATATTCTTATAAGCAAGAATTATATTATAAATATGCTTTCCAATATGATTATATTTAAATCTATTCTTCAAAGAAAAATAACAGCTAAAGATTAGCTTACTTACATAATATAAAAATTAGATATAAACAATTTGTTTTATTATTCGTTTTAAATAATTAAATTTCAGTAGCCAATTGTTATAATCTTTGCTGGTCAAGCTAGTCTTTTTTGTTAAAAAAATCAAGATAGATTATTTAATTTTATTAAATAATATGGTATAATATGATCAGAAATAAAGGTTAGGGAGACAGAATGGACGAGAATATTTTGCATTGTGATGCGAATAACTTTTACGCCTCTGTGGAGATGGTGAAAGATCCGTCTCTTCGTGGCAAAAACATCGCCGTCTGCGGCGATCCCGAGAAGCGTCACGGCATCATCCTTGCCAAGAGTAACGGCGCGAAGGCGTGCGGCGTCAAGACGGGTCAAACCATTCGCGAGGCGCTTTCCTTTTGCCCCGATCTCATCTTGCTCCGACCCGACTTCCCTTCCTACGTCAAGTATTCCGGAGCGCTATTTAAGCTCTATACCGAATATACCGATCGCGTCGAGAGCTTCGGACTGGACGAATGTTGGCTCGACGTCTCCGGAAGTCATACCTTATTCGGATCGAGCGAACGCATCGCCGAAGAGATCCGTCGTCGCGCGAGAGAAGAACTCGGGATCACCCTCAGCGTGGGGATCTCCTTTACCAAGGTATTTGCAAAACTCGGATCGGACTATAAAAAACCCGATGCCCAAACGTTGATCTCAAGGGAGAATTATCGCACCATCGCGTGGGATCTGCCCGTCGAAGACATCTTGATGGTGGGAGCGAGCGCAAGCAAGTTCTTCTCCGCCGTCGGGATCCATACGATCGGCGACCTCGCAAAAGCGGACGAAAAACTTCTGTCGGCGCACATCGGGCAAACGGGACTTACTCTCAAAAAATGGGCGAACGGCGAAGAGGACGATCGAGTCAAACTGTATTACGAAACGCATAAACCCGAAAGCGTCGGTAACGGCTCGACGGCGGATCACGACCTGAAAACACGCGAGGAATCGGCGGAGCTCATTACCGCCCTATCCGAACGCGTTGCGACGAGACTGCGTAAACACGGCATGTATGCGGGCGGCGTACACTTATCCGTCAAACTTAACACGATGCGCTCGATCGGAAAGCAAACGCAACTGACCTACCCGACCGCTTCCGCGACCGACCTCAAGGACAGCGCTCTGTCACTCCTCGACCTCTTGTGGCGCGAAGGGGATCAGCCGATCCGCGCGATCACGGTCACCGCGATCTATTTGATCGAAGCGGGCGAATACGTCCCGACCACACTATTCGAAGACGAGGGAAAAAGCGAAAAACGCACTCGATTTGAAAAGAGTATCGACGAAATACGCAAGAAATTCGGGTTCGACGCGATCACGCGAGGCAGTTTATTAAAAAAAGACGACGCAGCGACCGACGAATTCGACGAGAAAGCAAAACCCTTCAAAAGACAATAAAAAAACCGAGTGACCTCGGTTTTTCTTTTAGTCTCTGGAAGACTTCCTCTTGCGAGCGGCTTCTGCCTTCTTCTTGCGTTTTACGCTGGGCTTCTCGTATGCCTCTCTCTTCTTGATGTCTCCGATGATACCGTCTTTGGTGCATTGGCGCTTAAAACGTCTGATCGCGCTGTCGAGCGACTCATTCTCACGAACTTTGATGCTGGTCATGTCTTTCACCCACCTTCCGTAAACGGTATTTTTCTTGATTGATTTTATATCATTCGATAAAGCGTGTCAACGATTTCAGCACATTTTATCGGACAATTTTTCCCCGCCGAGTATATGGATATGCAAATGCGGCACGCTCTGCATCGCGTCGGCTCCCTTGTTGGATACCAAACGGAATCCACCCGTCAATCCGAGGGTGGGGGCGAGTTCGCCGATCTTCCTGAGCATACGCCCGACGAGAGCGGCATCTTCCGCCGTCATCTCGGTCACATCGGCAAAATGCTTCTTCGGAAGGGCGAGATAATGGCATTTCGCCTGCGGAGCGATGTCTCGAATGATGATGAAATCCTCGTCTTCGTACAAACGCGGGCTCGGGATCTCACCCGAAATGATCTTACAAAATACGCAATCCATAAAAACCTCCTATTTCGCCACGAGCCCGTCGGCGCGTTCGCCTTCGATCGTGACCTTGATTATCTTGCCCGCAGGATAGTCCCTGTCGGGAACGTAGACGCGAATATAGTTCTCGGAATAACCTTCCGCATAGATGCCGTCCGTCGTCTCGATCACGACGTCCAGCTCTGACGATACGAATGCGCTCTCATACTCACGCTTGAGCTCGTCGCGCAAGGCGGATAGGCGCTTGACACGCGATGCAACGGTATCCTCGGGGAGCGCACCGAGAGGGAAAGCCGCCGTCCCCGCTCTGCGGGAATAGGGGAAAACGTGAATGTTAGAAAAACCGATCTCCCTGACGAATCGCATCGTCTCCTCAAAAGTCTCCTCTGTCTCGGTCGGGAATCCGACGATGACGTCGGTCGTGATCGCGGCTGTCGGGAAATAGGTGCGGAGCATCGCGACCTTCCCCGCGTACTCTTCCGCGGTATAGTGGCGATTCATCGCGGATAGCACCTCATTCGATCCACTCTGTAAGGAGAGATGAAAGTGCGGACAAATATTATTCGACGATACGAGCGCGTGGATAAAGTCCGCGTCGATGACGTTGACTTCCAGACTGCCGAGACGAATACGCGCTTTGAGATCAGATAGCTTCGTGATGAGCTCCGCAAGGTTCGTGCCGACGTCGAGACCGTAAGCGGAGAGGTTGATGCCCGTAAGGACGATCTCATCCGTGGTCTCCGCTGCGGCGCGGCATTCCGTTATCACGTCATCCGGAGCGCGAGAGCGACACCGTCCGCGAAGATACGGGATCACGCAATAGGAACAGAAATTATTGCATCCGTCCTCGACCTTAACGTAGGCGCGAGCGCGAAAATTCGTACCGATCGGTAGGGACTCGTAGGCACCCGGGATCGGCGAAATATGCGTCCCGCTGAGCATCTCGAAAACCGCGTCCTTTTTCGCCGTTCCGGAGACGTAACGCACCCCTTTGATCTCGAACTGTTCGGCGTTCTTTTCGGATGCACACCCGATCACGTAGATCGCGGCGTTGGGATTGATCTTTTTGACCTTGCCGATCACCTGTCGTGACTTACGCTCCGCTTCCTTGGTAACGGCGCAGGTGTTGATGATGTAGTTATCCGCATAGACGAGCTCGTCCGAGACCTCGTGACCGAGCGCGATCAGACCCGTCATCAGGCTGTCGCATTCGCATTGATTCACTTTGCAACCGATGTTAATTACCGCTGTTTTCATTTCTTTCCGCCTCATCCGCCAAAAGGGCAAGCCCCGCTATACAAGCGGTTTCCGCACGCAATATGCGTCTGCCGAGCGTGACCACCTTTGCGCCCAAACGCTCTGCAAGCGCGACCTCCTCTGCCGAAAACCCCCCTTCGCTGCCGACCACGAGCGCATAGCAATCCGCTTGGGGATCCATGACGTCCGCGATACGTCCCTCCTTCGCACATTCATAGCAAAAGATCGTTTGATCGGCGCGTGTCACGGCGTCTCGGATCGCCTCTTCATACGGGATGGGTTCGTAGATCTTGGGGACGAGAGCCCTGCCACATTGTTTCGCGGATTCGAGCGCGATCTTATTTAGCCGATCGAGATTCTGCTTCTTCGCATTGGTAAAAACAGAGATCATCAAACGGATCTCACTCGCACCGATCTCCGTCGCCTTTTGGACCGCGAGGTCGCTGCGTTCGATCGCGCAAAGGTAGAGGATCAGACGCTTTTTGAGCTCGTTTTCGTTCTTTTTCCGTTCGTCGACGCGACAAGTAAAGGAGCTTTTGTCTATCGAGGTCACGGTGGAGAAATAGTCGTAGCCGTCGCCGTTCGATAAGATCAACTTGTAGCCGACCTTATAACGGCAAACTTTGACGGCGTGCGTAAACTCCTCACCCGTCACGACTTTGGACGTGCCGAGCGAGAGGATCGTGCCGTTATCAACGAAAAAACGCTTGATCTCCATACTTTCATTATAAACTGAAGTTATTGATAAATCAATAATTTGCGCGAATTATCATAAAAACGGACGCCCGAAGGCGCTCGATCATTCTCTTTCAAAGAGCAATCCGACCCATATCCCGTCTTGGAGTTTATGCACCGGCTTGAATCCGACGGCGGAAAACTGATCGATCAATCCGTCCGCGTACTTGTCGATGATCCCGCTCATGATCAAGTAGCCGCCCTTTTCGACCACGTCGGCGGCATTCGTCATCTTTGCGAGGATGTCTGCCGTGATATTCGCGAGAACGACTTGTGCGGTAGTCCGAACTCCCTCGAGGAGAGAGGCGCATTCTACCTTTCCCGTGACCTGATTCAAACCGAGATTTTCACGCAAATTGTTTAGCGCGGATTCGTCAATGTCTCGAAACAAGCAGGAAGACGCGCCCGAAACCAGCGCCGCGATCCCGAGGATCCCGCTCCCGCATCCCGTGTCGATCACATTTTTGCCCGTAAGATCGATCTGCTGCATCAGGGATAAACACAGGCGCGTGCTTTCGTGTTCGCCCGTTCCGAACGCCGATCCGGGGTTGATGAGTACGATCTTATCTCCTTTTGCTTCCTCTTTTTTCCATACCGGAACGACCTCAAGGTCGCCGACGGAAATGATCTTGTACGCCTTTTTCCAGTCTTCAGACCAGTCGGTATTATCGGTATTCTCGACTGAAAGATCGAGTGGCAAAGCGAAGGGACAATAGGATCTTATCTCATTCAGTTTATTCTCTAGATCATCGGATATTTCCGAATATTCCCCGTCATAATAACCGATGACGGAGACCTCTTTCGGACGATTCAATACTCCCTCTTCGAGATAGTCCCACACGAGTTTTGAGTTCCATAGTTCCGCGACGTCCTCTCTATCCTCAACGACGACGCCCGAACGCGAAAACTCATACAGCATATCCGAGACGATCTCGGCACCTTCGTGCGTGGTTTTTACGGTGATCTTGATCATTTCCTAATGAAATCCGCAAACTTTTTCTGTTTGGGAGATTGATTGGGGGTAAGGCTTGCTTCAAATTGAGACAGCAACTCTTTCTGCGTGCGGGAAAGCCCCGTCGGGGTCTGTACCTGAACGGTGAAGTAGAGGTCGCCGCGCGATTCGCTGTTCAATCTCTTTATACCCTTCCCCGACAGACGGCAGAGGGTGCCCGTTTGCGTGCCTTCCGACAGCTTGTATTTCACGACGCCGTCCAAAGTCGGTACGTCGATCTCGCCGCCGACGGTCGCCGTCACGTAGGAGATCGGCACGTCGAAATAGATATCGTAACCTTTCCTCTTGAAGAGCGCGTGGGGTCTGACGTTCACGATCAAGATCAAATTGCCGTTCATGCCGCCGTTTTTACCGCAGTTCCCTTCGTTTTGGAAGGTGATCGTCTGTCCGTTATCGATCCCGGCGGGAATGTTGGCGTGGATCACGCGCGAACGCTTGATCGACCCTTTACCTCCGCAAGAACGACAGCTATCCGTAATAATCCTGCCGTTACCGCGACAATCGGGACAAACGCTTTGAACGACCTGCTGACCGAAAATCGTATTTTGGCGGGTCGTAACGCGACCAGTACCACCACATCTGCCGCAAGTTTTATAGGAAGTACCGTTTTTCGCACCCGTTCCCTTGCAGTCCGCGCATTGCTCCTGGCGTGAGATCGGAATATCCTTCTGTACGCCGCGAACCGCTTCCATAAAGTCGATCGTGATCGTGACCGTAATGTCGTCGCCGTCGATCCTGCCGTTCGGGCGAGCGGTACGTCTGCCGCCACCGGTAAACGCGCTGAAGAAATCGCCGAAGAAACTGTCAAAATCACCGAAGCCCGCACCACCTGCGCCGCCACCGCCGCCGAATCCACCGCCCATCGGGCCGTTCTCATCGCCGTATTGATCGTATGCCGCGCGCTTTTGCTTGTCGGATAGGACGTCGTAAGCATGGTTGATCTTCTTGAATTGCTCTTCCGCCGCTTTGCGTTCCTCTTCGGGTTTCGTGGAATAAAGATCGGGATGGTACTTTTTCGCCATCCTGCGGTACGCCGACTTGATCTCGTCGTCAGTCGCGTTCTTATTCACGCCCAAGATCTGATAGTAATCGTATTTGTCTGCCATAGTTCCTCTTCCCCCTATTCTCTCTATGGGGAAACCTCTATATAAGGATATGCAGAGAGGGTTGCCCCTCTCTGCTCGGTTTTATCAGTCAACGGTGCCGTTGCCGTCGATATTGCCATCGTCGCCGCCCATACCACCGCCGTTCGGATCG
>JAFZZX010000063.1 GCA_017615515.1 Clostridia bacterium | reverse complement strand
TGAAATCATTTACAACTTCGTCGGAGCCGTCGAAATCCCCGACTTCGACTAAAATAACCAAGAGAAAAGGCGTGGCATCACGCCACGCCTGATTCTCAACGCCCCGTCCTTACCGAAAAATCCCTAACGGAAGTGCGGTTTATCGTCGCTCCGCTTGTTTTTCTCTTTTCGCTTTTCCCGTTATCGATCTGTTTTCTCCGACTTGTTTTCGCTCTCGGTTTGCGCCGTCGCGGTCGTCTCGGTCGCGATGTTCTCGCCGAGCGCTTTTAACGCGGCTTGGGTCTTCGCCTCGCGCTCCGCGCGTCTTTCCTTGGAGCGGAAGAGATAGAAGGGGACTTTCTTTTTGCGGCAGATGATGAGACGGATCAGGCAGAAGACGCCGAAGATCGCGCCGAGCAGAACGGCGTAGGGGATGATCGCTACGATCGCCTTCAAGATCCCGCCGAAGAGGGTGCCGATGCTCCTGCCGCTATCCAAAAAGATCTCGCCGAGCCTGTCCCAGAAGGTCGGCTCTTCGTAGGTGCCTTCTTCATAGAGGGTGACCGTCACCGTGCTGTAATCGCTCGCCTTCTTGTAGTCGGACAGGCGGTCGTTGTAGCGGTCGATCTCCGCCGCGACGTCTTGGATCTTCTCGTAGATCGTCACCTTATCGGTGAAGGTGGTCGCCTCGTCCGCGAGGGCTTCGAGCGCCGCTTTCTTCGCGAGCAGGGCGTCGCGCTCCTCTTCGGCGCTGAGGTAGCGGTCGGTGATGTCCTCGCCCGTCACGGTCTGGGATTCCACGGTGCCGCTCTCGCCGATCGTATGCAGGAAGGCGTTGAGTTTCTCGGTCGGGACGCGCAGGGTGAAGGTATATCTGCCGTAATTCGTGGTCGAGGAACTCTGTTCGTAGCCGCCCGCTTCTGCGAGGGCGGAACGAATGGTCGCCGCGGTCGCCGCGTAGTCTTCCACCGTCAATGCGAGATCCACGGTGTAGACCATCATGCGGTCGGTGGTCAAGATGACCTTTTGGACGCTGTTGCCGGCCGAAGCGCTCTTGCGATAGGCGAGACCGTCGCTCGAGGAATAGGAGACGGATTCGTCGTAGGCAGCTTGCGGCGAGTCGCCGCCGTTTGACTTTTCGCACCCGACGAATACGACGAGCAGCATGACGATCATCAGAGCGGTCAGCAAACCGAATAACGCTTTTTTCATGGGATATCCTCCTTTTTCGGATACTTTCATTATAGCACCGCCACGCAAGAGGAAAACATTAAATAATATTAAAGATGGGATCTATCTTGTCGTCTGATTCTATGCCGCACCGCGCGAGAGCCGTCTCGGACAAGGCTCGGGAGGGTCTTACTTATATTGCGTGACAACGGTCGGATCGGGGCGTCTGCCAGAGATGAAGTTTCTCTTCCATCTCTCGTCCGCCGTGACCGAGACGGGACCGCCGTTCGCGCTGTAGGCTTGCAGGAGCTTGCCGCCGCCGAGATAGATCACGACGTGCGAGATCGTCCCGTCCGTCCCCGTGAAGTAGAAGTCGCCGCGCTGCAAATCCTCGTAGCGGGTGATCTTCTCCCCGACGGTATAGTCGGCTTGACTGCCCGTATAGTTGCCGAGCTTGATCCCCATGCCTATGTAATAGCAATATTGGACGAAAGACGAACAGTCGAAGCTCTTTCCCGTGAAGAAGGGATTGACCAGTCCGCTCCCCGTGATGCGCCTCGTCGCGCCCCATTCGTAAGGCGTGTCGAGTTTTGCAAGTCCCGCTCGGATCGTGCGCTCGATGGCGAGGTTGGTCTCGGACAAGTAGGCGTAGGCGGCGGATAGGTAACCGACGCGCTCTCCCGTCCACACGGCGATCCACTCTCCCTCGCGCCACAGATAGGGCAGGCTGTCGCCGATCCCGAGGGTAAAGAGCACCCCGTAGTCCGTGCCCGCTCCCCGCCTGACGTTCACGTTCGCGGCGGCGCAGGCGGCGAGATAATGCTCGTAGTCGCTTGCGGGCGCGACGTATTGATAATTTTGCCCCTGATCGGGCTCGGGGGTCGGGTCGCTATTCGGGTCGGGATCGGGTGAGGGCGCTTGCTCGACGTTCGGCTCGGTATTCGTATTCGGTTCTTGACTATGCTCGCCGTTCGGCTCGAGAAGGGGCGGGTCTCCCGGATCGGATCCGCTGCCCGCTTGCGCCGTTTCTCCTTCCCGCCGCGCCGTCTCGCCGCCGTCCGTTTCGCCGAGAGTATCTCCCGCGATCAAAAGGTCGCTTTCCCCCCTCGGGGATTCGACGACCTCGTCCCCAACGGGCAGATAACTCTCCGCACAGGAAAAGAGTGCCGTGACGGACACGAGTAGGATCAAGATTACGCTTATCGAGGCGAACAACTTTTTCATAAGTACCACTTTCCATTATAAAGCAACCGAAAGCGCATTTCGCAGTAAAAAAAAGGAAAAGGTCGAAAAAGGGGAAAAACCGTTGACGGATACTAACTTGTGTAATATACTATCAATACCACAAACTATACAAGGGATAAAGGTAACGTTATGTCGCTCAAACACGGTTTACTCGGATTGCTGACGATTCGGCAGTCCTCAGGCTACGACCTCTCGAAACTCTTTCAGGAATCTCTGAGTTTCTTTTGGGTCGCCAATCAAAGTCAGATCTATCGCGAACTCGACAAGATGGAACAGCTCGGCTGGGTCGTCTCTTCCAAGGTGGAGCAGGACGCTCGCCCGAATAAGCGGGTGTACGGCATCACGCAGGAAGGGGACAAGGAGCTGATCCGTTGGCTCAAAGAGGAGAATGCGGAAGACCTCGCCGTCGTGCGGAATCCCCTTTTGATGAAGCTCTTTTTCTCCGGCAAGGTGGACAGGGAATACGCGATCGTACTCCTTAAAAACTATCGCAAGTTCTGTCAGGACGCGCGCGCCGAGATCCGCGCCGAGGTCGAGGGGATCGGTCAGGTCGAGGAGACGGCGGCGAAACCCGCGTATTGGCTGTATGCGACCGACTATTCGATCCGCAATTACGATTTCCAGATCGCTTGGATCGACGAGACCTTGCGTCGGCTGGAAGGATTGAAATAAAAATGTCTGCGGAAGTGGTCGGAACAGGGCGGATCCCCGACAGAGTTACGCTTGATTACGGTTCGCTGTATCTGACCGAATATTCCGTTTGCAAGACGGAAGCTCTCACGCTGTCCACGATGAAACTCGCGGGGGTGAACGCCTTGCTGACCCATCTCGCTTTCGCCGCGCTCAAGGCGGGGATCGCGGAGGGAGCCTATCGCTTTACGGCGGAGAACGTGACGTTCTTCGCTCTTTTTTCGCCCGAAGGAACGGCGCGCGGCGCTTCGGTCGTCTTTTACGATTTCAAGTCCTATCCCGTGACGTCGGCGGGCGATCCTCGTCTCAAAGGGCTCTCGGAGTTCCGTGTGGAGCGGACGGCGTCGCCCGAACTGCGGCTGAGTAAACTCTATCGCGTGTTCGGTTCGGAAAGCGCGCACCCGATCCTCGACGAGAAGCAGAGCGCGATCGTCAGAATGGAAGGGAAGAACCTGCTCGTGCAAGGCATCGCGGGGAGCGGCAAGACCAACCTCTGCATCGACAAGATCCTTTTCGCCGCGGCGTCGGGCTACGGCGGCAGGACGATCTACAGCACCTATTCCCGCGGCTTGCTTCTGGACGTCAGGCGGAAGGTAGAGGACTACCTATCCTCACTCGAGGAGTGCATCGCCGCCTATCGGGCGGGCAAAACGAGTGCGGCGGCGTCTTCCGAGGCGCTCGCGATCAGCCGCTTGCTCGGCATCCCTTTTACGTCGGACGGCCCCGTCGTCGAGAAGCTCGAGCGGGTCGCCGCCTATCTTCATAACAACGTGGACTATCTCTTGCTCGAAGATCTATTCCGTCGGGAAGTCGGCGATCGTCCCCTTGCGGACGAAGGCTTTTTCGAGCGCTTTTTACTCTCGCTCCGCAATTACAATCTGACCAATCGTCTCGCCCGATTCTCGATTCGGCGCGAGGTGCTGTATAAGGAGATATACGGTTTTTTGTTCGGCAAAGCCGTGGAACGCCCCGTTACGAAAGAGGAGTACGTCGCCGCGAGAAAGGGCGCCTTCTCTCGCCTTGAAGCGGAGTTTATCTTCGATCTGTCCGAAGCTTATCGCAAGGAGATCGCCGATCGGGGCGCGCTGGAACTGAACCTTGCCTGCGCCTTGAAAGGGCAAAGATCCTTCCCCGATTATACCCTCGCGATCCTCGACGAAGTGCAGGACTTCACCGAGGTGCAACTCGCGTTTTTCCGCTCTGTCGCGGTCAAACTCTTCTGCGTGGGCGACGCTTCCCAGATGGTCAACCCCGCCTATTTCTCCTTTGCGCGGCTCAAGGACCTCTTATACAAAAAGGACGTAACCGACGTTGAAGAACTCAGTTATAACTACCGCAACAGTCCCGAGATCGCAGGCGTGGTCGCCGCCCTCTCCGACCTCAATCGTCAGACCTTCGGCGTACACGGATTCGTGTTGTCCGCCGAGGCGGTCTCGTCCGAAGAGGGGGCTTTCGCCGTATCTTTCCCGACGGGGGATTTCGCGAAAAAGATCGCGGGAGAGCGCACCGACAACTTCACGGTCGTGGTCGCAAGCGCGGCGGAGAAAGAGGCTCTCCGCGCTCTGTTGCCGAATAAGGAGATCCTGACCGTCTCCGAGATCAAGGGATTGGAGCGCGACACCGTCGTCTTGTATAACGTGCTGTCCTCGAATTACGAGAAGTTCGAGCGTCTTGCGAAGACCGAGATCGACCGCAAGACCGCGGACGAAAACAGTCTGTATCGCTACTATTTCAACCTATTCTACGTGGGCGTTTCCCGCGCGCGCAGACACCTGTTCGTCGCGGAGGAAAGGCGCGTGCCGCTTTTCGAATCCTTCTTTAAGGAGAACTTCCGCGCGCTGGATACGGCGGCAGCCGTGGAGAAACTCAAAGCCACCGTCGGCAGCACTCTCGTCGATCAAGAGGAATACAAGCGCCGCGCCATGGAGTTCACCCGTCTCGGACAGTACGACAACGCCTATGCCGCAGCGCGCCACCTTATAAACGATCGCGAGCGGGAGAGGGCGCTTCTCGACGTCGCGATCTGGCGGGATCACGTCTCGCACGGCGATTACGTCGGAGCGGGCGTCGCCTACTGGGAAGGCGGCTATCCGCAGGAAGCGAAAAGCTATTTCGACCTCGGTGGGGAAAAGGAATTGTCCGACCTCGTCGACGCGGCGAGCGGCGGTTCGGACGAGAAACTGGACTACCGCATCCTTCGGCACTACGATCGCCTGATGGGCAATCCCGCCGCCATGAAGATCATACTCGCGCTGCTGAAGAGGGACAGCGCGTCGCTGAAAGAGACAGTCAAAGACACCGCCCGCATCTTGAAGGGCATCAAAAAATAAAGGAGCAATAGGATGGAAGACGTAAACGGTTTGATAACGGCATTCAAAGAGTATCGCGATCTCTTGACCCCGATCACGGAGAACCTGCGTGAGTTCGCCGACACCTACGACGGCATGAAGGGGGACATCGAACGCTTGTCCGCCGCTTTCGAAGGGGACGTGACGGGCAACCTCGATCGCATCTATAAGACCTTGTCTGCCGAAGCGGAAAAGGCGCAGAGTTTGTCGCAGGAGATCGACAAGTTCCTTTCTCGCAGCGCGCGCTACGAGAGTGAGGCGGCGCGATTGTCCGCGACCTTAACCAAGCTCGAGGATACCCTCGAATCGCTCTCCAAGCTCGAAGCGGATGCGGAGACGCAGATCGGCAAGCTGGAGTCCACCCTCGACGAGCGCAGAAAGAACTACAACTTGAAGGAACTCGAACGCACCGTCGCGAACTATCAAGCGGGCGTGGAGAGGGTCGGCGAGTTCATCAATCGCGACGTTGCGACCTCGCTGACGCAGAACGTCGACAAACTCAATTCGATCCGCGACGGCGTCGAGGAATTGCGCGCGGGGATCGAGAGCGGCAATCGCGGCGTGACGGAACTGGTCGCGACTTTCGCGACCACGTCCGACCTATTGCGTAAGGTCACCGAAGGCGAGCGAGTGAACGAAGAATATATCTTCGATATTCTGGAT
>JAFZZX010000062.1 GCA_017615515.1 Clostridia bacterium | reverse complement strand
TGCTATTCTGCAAGTTATTTACATAAATATACAAGATTTTAAAGCAAAACCTCAGCTCCTAAGGGGCAGTTGTGGGTTCACGCTTCACGCTGTTCAGGCCTCCGGAGAGCATTGGATCATTTCGCTGTACGAAGGAAATGATCTATCGGTTCAAACAAAAAAAGCGGAGCTTGGACGTTGGTCCTCGCTCCGCTCTGTTATTATGTGTTATTATTCGTTTTCGCCGTCCGCTTTCACCGCTTCCGCCGCAACTTCTTCCTTCTCGGTGTTCAGTACCGAGTAGAGAACTGCCGCCAACGCAGCGCCGGCCATCGGAGCCACGATGAACATCCAGATCTGCGCGAGAGCATCGGTCGTGCCGTTGTAGATCGCCGCGGAGATCGCCGTCGCGATGGAACGAGCGGGGTTCACGCTGGTGCCCGTCAGGTTGATGCCGATCAGGTGCACAAGGGTCAGGGTCAGGGTCAGACCGATCACGATGCCCGCGATCTTGCCGTTGCCCGCCTTCTCGTCCGTGACGTTCAGGATCGCATAGACGAAGATGCAGGTCAGGACGATCTCGGTCAGGAGCGCCGCAATGACGCCGCCCGCGGTCAAGCCGTTCGCGCCGAAGCCGACTGCGTAGTTGCACGCGTCACCGGGGATCGCGACCTTGCTCATCTTGAACAGACCGAAGACGAGTACCGCACCGTCGAAACAAGCCCCTTCCCTTCTCTATTAAAAAAGGCTTGCCATAGGCAAGCGGATCGTTTGGGCACAGCCCACGCATCAGTCGGCAGAGCCGATCTGTTGCGTTTCAGAATAAAACACATTCTTTTGAGACAAATGTCTCAAAAAACAGCCCACTCGTATTGCGCCATAAAATCGCCCTTGTAGGCGTTCAAGGCGCCGGGCTTTCCCGCTTCGTAATCGTAATAGTCGCACTCGAACAGATTGGGGTCGACGGCGTATTGGTTGTAGCCCTTTATAAGCATTTTCTCAAGCCCGTATTTTTGCAAGGACTTCACGAGGTCGCTGTAGATATGGACGAGGTAATTCTGCGTCTTGTTCTCATATTCGTCCTCAAAGAGGACGGCGGCAACCTCTTTCTTGCTGGCGATACCGCCCTTTTTCCATACGAGATAGGCGAGCATCTCCTTACATTTCGATCTCAAAAAGGTGATCGCGACGCCGTCGACGAATACGTCGAAATCGCCGAAGGTGCGGACGAATACCCGCGAGACGCCGAAACGGAGACCCTGCATCTCCTTGCGGATCTTGTCGACCGAGACGGGTTTCGTGATATAGCCGCTTGCGTGCACTTTGAAGGCGTCGAGCGCATAGTCGGTGTAGCCCGTCACGAAGATGATATTGGTCTGCGGCTTGGCGGCGAGGATCTTCTTCGCCACTTGTATGCCGTTCATGCTCCCCATTTCCACGTCGAGGAAAGCGATGTCGGCTTGTCCGCCCGCTTCGACCCATTTTACGATCTCGGACGGCTTGGAAAAGGAAGTGATCTCCGCCCCGGGGATCGCCGTCGCGATCGAGCGCTCCAATCTGCCGAGTTGTAACAATTCATCATCTGCCGCAAGTATTTTCATAGTCCCTTGTTCTCCCTAGAATTACCCTTGGGAACGACGATCTTCGCCGTCGTGCCGACGCCCGGTTTGCTCATGATCTCGAGGCTGTCTCCATAGGTCGAGAGACGCTCTCTGACGTTCTTGATCCCGATATGGCTCCTGCCGCTCGAAGGCACGGATTTTACGTCGAATCCGACGCCGTCGTCCTTGATCTCCACACAGTAGGCACTCTCTGTCTCATAGGACGAGATCCACACCGTGCCGCCCGTTTCTCTCTTGCAAATGCCGTATCGGATCGCGTTCTCCACAAGAGGTTGCAGGGTCATCGTCGGCAAGGAAAAGCGATTGACCCGAATGTCGTACAGCACCTTAACGCGATCGCCGAAGCGCGCCTGCTCCAGTTTAACGTAGAATCCCACCTGCTCCAATACTCTCTCGAAGGGGAGCTGTTTCTCGGTCTCGATGGCGTCGAGCTGAGAGCGCAGATACTCGGAGAAATCGTCCGTAAGCTCCTGCGCCGTTTTCGGGTCGGTCTCGCACAGCGCGGAGATCGAGGAAAGGCTATTGTAGATAAAGTGCGGTCTGATCTGCGAAAGCATGATCTGCACGCGTTGCTCACGGAGCGAATCGTCGGCGACGAGTTGCACGAACTCGGCGTTGTGAATATACATCATCGCCATCGCGAGAGCGATCGCCAGGTACGCCACCCTATAGCCGAGGAACTCCTGGATCGCGATCCCGCCGAGCGCAAGGACGATGGTCAGGTAGAGCGAAGCCTTATTCTGCTTGCGGAAGCGCTGACCGTAGAGCGCGAACTCCACGAGCGCAAGCAAGATGATCAGCGTATAAAGGACGATGTAGGCGATATAGGCGGGACCGTGAGAATAGTGATTCTCCGCGTCGACGACCAGCATCCACCCCGTAAACGCCGCAACGATCTGGAAAATAACGTTTACGACCAGCACCCCTTGCATGATCTTTCGCAAAACGGTCTTTTGATGCAACTGCGCCGCCAGAGCGCCGCCTGCAATCGGGGTCAAAATGTAGTCGAAGGTCTTGACCATACGGAGCAACCAGGTCGGCTTGGTAGGATCCCCGTTGAACCATAAGCCGATACATTCCGCCATCGCCGCGAGGGCGACGACGAGATAGGTCAGATACAGCGAGCGCTTCTCCTTCCCCGTCATGCGGGCGTTCTCGAAGGTCAAAACGCATAGGAGCACCAGCGCCGCCCAGGTCAGAATTATGATATAATTGTAATATTCCACGGCGCACCCCCTCGCTTTGATCGGAAAAACCCTTTCCCATAAATATGGTATCACAATCGGGAGATAATTTCAACTAAGCAACCGCGGCTTTTGCATTGTAAATACTGTCAAAAGATCGATCGCGGTGCGTGGCGCGTGAAAAACGGCTTTCCCGCCCGTTTTTCACGGCATAGGATAGCCGAGTGCAGGCATCCTTTTCGGGGAAAAACCGAAGGACGCGATCGTGCGAACGGTTATTTCGTTTCGTTCAGGGCGGCTTTGACCGCTTGGGCGAGCTGGTCGGCGCAGGAGGTCGGACGACCGCCGCAACGATTGCCTTCGCAAGCGGCGACGATGTCGGTCGCCTTTTTCTTCTCGAGAAGCTTGGAGATCATTTTCAGGTTGCCGTTGCACCCGCCGTAGAAGGAGATGTCAGACACGACGCCGTCCGTCAGGTCGAAATCGATGCGTGTGGCGCAAACGTTTTTGGTCTTGTAACTGTATCTCATTTGAGTGCCTCCAGTATGTCCTTTTCCAAGTCAGCGGGTGTCACGGTCGGCGCAAAACGAGCGAGCACCGTTCCGTCCCTGCCGACGAGAAACTTCGTGAAGTTCCATTTGA
>JAFZZX010000061.1 GCA_017615515.1 Clostridia bacterium | reverse complement strand
TGAAAGGCTGAGATTCTCGTCGTGGAGTAGGAAAACGTCGGGGTCGTTGCCGAAGAATCTGCCGTCCATAAAGTGCCGATAGATCGTATTCTGGAGCGTGATCTTGGTGGACGGACGTTCACGATGGAAGAACTTCATATAGAATGCGTCGTCCAACGAAAGCGATACGTCCGGTCCGATGCGCATATAATCGAACTTGCCGATCGCATTGAAGAGGGTCGCGCCGCAACCGAGAATCAACCTGTCGGGCAAGACTTCGCGCAGGAAGTCGTACGCCCGCTCCGCCGCCTCGCTGCGGGTCTTGCCCGCGTACTCGGGGAGATTCGCCGCGTAGAGGAAGTCGAGCTTGAAAAGGTCGAAGCCCATATCGGCATAGTGGCGCAAGCATTTGCGGATATAATCGAGCACCTCTTCGTTCTCGAGGTCAAGGGCGTAAAAGCCGCTCCAATTCGAGCCGCATTTCACGAAAGCGCCCTGTGCGTCTCGCTTGAAATACTCGGGATGCTCGCGGAACAAGCAACTCTTCTCCTCCGCCACGAAGGGCGCGAGCCAGATGCCCGCTTTGAAGCCGCGAGCGTGCGCCTTTTCGGGGATAAAGGAAAGGCCGTTCGGGAACTTGGTCTCGTCCACGTCCAACCAGTCGCCGACGAAGGTTTCGTAGCCGTCGTCGATCTGGAAGAGGTTGAAACGAGCGTCCAGCGCATCGAGATCGCGCAGGAGGATCGGCTCGGAGATTTCTTGATAGTAGTTGTACCACGAGGTGTAGCCGAAGATCTTTTCAATCGGACGCTCGAGGAAGCGGCGGCAAAAGTCCTCCATTCCTTCCGCATAGGAATCGTGCGTGACGTAATCCGCGACGGTGAAGGTCTCGCCTACGCGGACGAAAGCGCCGTAAACGTCGCTTTTCAGGAGAATGCGCCCGGTGCGGCGATCCACCTCGACGATCAGGTAGGCTTTCTTGTAATTCAGGTTCAAAAGGAAGCCGTTGCGCGCTCCTTTGCGATAGAAGACGTCGTAGCCGTGCACGCGCCTCACGTCGTAGGGATAGAAATGGTAATCGCCGTAGCGGTCGAACGCATAGGTCTCCACGATGCCTTTCGGCAAGTGCAATAGGTTCTTTTCAAAGCGAAGGAAATGGCGTTCGCGGCTGTCCGTCCAAGACTGGTACCCGTTCAAGAAGACCAGGTTGTGCGTGCCGACGCGTCCCCCCGCGAAGTGAGGCGGCGCCTGTTCCTCGTGGGAGAGCAACGTCAAGTCGCGTTTGGCGGTCAGAAGGACGGTCCGCCTGCCCTCGTCCTCTTGGATCGAGAGGGAGAAATCGGCGCAACCGCCGTGCGCGGTCTTTTCCTCGCCGCTATCCGTAACGTAGCGGATCAACATACTTATTCCTCGTCCTTTTTGTCCGCGGAAGCTTCCTCTGCGGGAGCTTCTTCATCGGCGGCAACGGGCGCCTCGGGGGTGATCTCCGCCGCACCTTCTTCGGGTTTGGCGATAATGCTCATAACCTTCTTTTCATTATAGAAGCCGAGGATCACAGCGCCGAGCGCGCAGAACGCCATCGCAACGAACGCGACGATCATCAGTCCTGTCGAAGAGGCGGTGATGTCGTTGCTGTCGGTATTTTGAACGGTGCCGATGATCGCGAGAGAGGTGAAGATCAGCATCGCGAGGGATTGCCCCCACTTCATCGCGAAGGTCCTCGCCGCGAAGAACATACCTTCGCGGTTCTCCCCCGTCACCTTGCCTTCCGCTTCCGCAACGTCCGCGACGATGCTCTGCGGAATGATGCCGAGGAGCGCCATCGGGAAGGCGGCGATCACGCAGATCAACACGCCGAAGACGACGCCCGGGACGGCGGGAATAAACTTGATGAGCGCGGTCACGATATAGGCGAGCGCGAGACCGAGGAAGCCCGCGATCACGAGTTTCTTCTTGCCGAACTTGCGGACGAAAGAAGTCACGAAGGGATAGAACGCCGCGGAGAGGACGGTCATCCCGCCCATAAAGATCATCGTGTAGCTTTCATCAATGCCCATCGAAACCTTGACGAAGAACGGGAGACCGGTCTGGAAGAGGGTCAAGCCGACCCAATACATAATGTCCGAACCGACGAAGACGCGGAAGTCCTTGTTCTTAAAGGTGGACGCGAGCGACTTGAACATATTTTGGTTGGAAGGCTCGGTGTCCACGAACTCCTTTTCCTTCAAAAGGAAGGTCGGGAGCAGCATCGCCACGCAAGCGATGACCGCGAGAGCGATGAAGCAAGCGCGATAACTCCAGCCGAAGCTGAGCCCCGCGCCGCGGAGCACGCCCGCAAAGACGAAAGGCGTATAGGCGAGGAGCGTACCCGCAAAGAAGGTCAGCGAGATCGCCGTCGAGATGAACATCCTGTCTTCCTGCGTCTTGCCGAACTCGGAAATAAGGGCGTTGTAGGGAGTGCAATACATCGTCATGAACAGGTAGAACAGGACGATGAAGACCGAGATCCAAGCGATATTGATGCCGCTGATCGCATTGACCGGCGCACAGAACAGGAGCACGGTCACGACAGAGAGCGGGATCGCCGCGAGTTGCATAAAGGGAATGCGTCTGCCGCGTTTGTTGCGACTGCGGTCGGACAGATTCGCGATCAAAGGATCGGTCACGGCGTCGAAGATCCTGCTGAGCGCGGTGATGAGTCCGAGAATGGTCAGGAACCCGAGGATCACGAGACCCGGCTTGATGAACTGCGTCGCCCCGAGCTCGATATCCGACTGCGTGGGCAGATAGAAGGTCACGAGCCACGCATTGATGATACCGCTGAGCATCGACCACCCGAGCTGTCCGATGGAAAAGATAATCATTTGTTTTTTGCTCAATCTTTTCATAACCTTTTTGAATTGCCACGTCCGACCGGCAATTCCCTCCTTATTTATTATGCTCGCGCCCGGACCGCGCGGCTAAGGAACTACTTGCGGAGACCGTTCAAGATGATCTCGATCATCGTGCGGACTTCCTGCCTCTTGTCGGTCAGATTGTCCTGCTGAACGATATACGCCTCTGCGGCGAGTTTCTTGCAGAGGGCGAGCATCGCGTGCGTCGTGGAGAAATAGAAGAGATCGAAGTCCCAGACTTCCTTTACGCTACCGTCCGCCAGTCCGTCCTTGTATGCCGAGAAGAATTGATCGCGGAATCCGTCGATCCTCTTGGAATACAGCTCCAGATCGTTGACCTCCCCGCGCACGACGTAGGCGTCGAACTGACTGAGGAAGCGGAAGTATTCGGGATTGTCGCCGAAGACCTCGTAGAAACGATAATAAAAGCGCGACAGACGGTCAAAACCGCTCCCGCCTCCCTCGTCGGCAAATAGCTCGTACATTCTGTCGACGAGCTTGATCGCGCAAGCGACCACGAGGCTGCTGCGCTTGGAGTAATAGCGATAGAACGTCGCTTCGCCGATCTTGCACTCTTCCGCAACGTCCTTGATCTTCACTTCGGCAATGGAGTGCGTGCAAAACAGCTTGATCGCCCGATCCAAAATGTGATTTCTTCTGATATCCTTGATACCCATATATTCCACCTCACTTTCGGCGTAAAACCGCCGTGATTATTTGCAGTAAAAAAATGATAGTCCACCTATCAAAATTATAATAGATCGTCTATCATTTTGTCAATACCCTATTTTTTAATAAAAAAGTTTCGATAAAAAAAGACTGCGTAGAAGAGCACAGATGCAAGCGCTCTCCGACGAAACGCGTAGAGCGTACTTGTCGTACGCGATTACGCGATGAGGAGATAATTAGCGCAACAGATGTGCCCTTATACGCAGTCGTTTATGGCGCCGCTATACTCGCTACGATTGTTTGCGGGAAGACAAAAACGCCTTCGTTTTCTCGCTCTGCGGACTTCCGAACACCTCTTCGGGGGTGCCCTCTTCCTCGATCACACCGTTTGCCATATAAATGACCTTATCCGCAACGTCGCGCGCAAACTCCATTTCGTGCGTGACGACGATCATCGTGGTGTCGGTGTCCTTGAGCTCTCGAATGACCTTCAAGACCTCGCCCGTGAGTTCGGGGTCGAGCGCGCTGGTCGGCTCGTCGAAGCAGAGGATATCGGGATTCATCACGAGGGCGCGGGCGATCGCGACGCGCTGTTGCTGTCCGCCCGACAGTTCGCAGGGGTAATTATCCTTCTTGTCCAAAAGTCCGACACGCTCCAACGTGTCAAGCGCCTTGAAACGGATCTCCTCGAGCGAGGCGTAGTCGTGCGTCTTCTTGGTCTCGAGATCCGCCTTGATCTTCGCGATGGTCTCGGGATCGAGCGCCTTTTTGAGAGCGCGTTTCGCCGCGTTCTCCGCCCTTTTCGCGGCGCGGATCTCCTTTTTGAACTGGAGAGTGGGCGCGAGGGTCAGATTCGCGATCACGGACTTATGCGGAAAGAGATTGAAGTTTTGGAAAACCAATCCGAAATGCAGACGTTTCTTTCTGAGAAGTCCGTCGTTATTGCGAAGTTTTTTCTTCGCCGTCGCTTCCGCCTTGCCGTCGTACAGGACTTCCCCGTTGACCGAGATCGTGCCTTCGTCCGCAAATTCGAGGAAGTTCAGACACCTCAGGAGCGTGGTCTTGCCGCTACCCGACG
>JAFZZX010000060.1 GCA_017615515.1 Clostridia bacterium | reverse complement strand
ATAGCGGCGCGTATACTTCGCTAACTACCTCATCGTCGGGCAGTTACGTACGCATCAGTACGCGCCTGCCCGCCTCTTCGGAGAGCGCTCGTCTCCACACCACTCTCCTCACTCGCCGATTGATAGGACGTGTGAGAGAAAGGATAGAAGAGCCTTGCATCTGAGCCTTTCTCCAAAGTCAATTGTGTCTGAACTATTAAGAGAAGGGTAGTAATCGGAGAGCACTCGTCTCCACACCACTCTCCTCACTCGCCGATTGTGAGGATAGTATAAGAAGAAAGGATAGAGCCTTGCATCTGAGCCTTTCTCCAAAGTCAATCGAGTGAGGAAAAGGGAAAGAAAGGCTCTTGATCTGTTTGGGAGAATCATGAGCACTCGTCTCCACACCACTCTCCTCACACGCCGATTTTTGGATGGTCGAGGAGAGGGGGAGGGCTCTAAGCCTTCACCAAAGTTGATTTTGAATTGAGAAACCGAAAAAGGAATCGGGATTGCCGAGAACCGAAAGCTCATTTAGGGGGATTTATGAAGGATTGTTTCGCAAAGATTATTTCCGCCATTCAGGCGCACAAGGGCAGGACGGTCGCGATCGCGATCACGGCGTTCGTCCTCGTTTGCGCGGTCGTTGCCCTCTCTTGTCTCGGCGCTTTCGTCTTCAATCGTTTCTCGGAAGGGTACGTCCCGACCGACGCAGAGCTTGCGGCGATCAACAGCGACCCTGCCAAGCAATACAAGCGCGTCCTGATCATCGGCGTGGACGGCATGGGCGACTATATGAAACGAATGGACGACGGCGCCACGCCCAATTTCGATAGGCTTTTCGGCGACGGCTTCACGACTGCGAACGGCACGAGGATCAATGCCTCGGTGACCCACACCGGGATGGCGGTTTATCCGACCATCAGCGCGCAGAATTGGACGAGTATGTTCCACGGCGTACGCCCGCCTTATCACGGCATCACGGGCGCGAATTCGAATACGGACCTCGACGCGGGCAAGCAGGCAAACGAGAAGTATCCTTCCTTCATCAAGGTTTTCTTGGATGCGAATCCCGATGCGAAAGTGCTGTCTTCCTGCACCTGGAGCGCGGTCAATAACGGCGCGATCGAGGATCTGCCGCAGGTCAGGAAGCTCAACAACAATTGCAATACCCTTCACGAGATCTTGAATGGCGAATTGGTGCTCGGCGACGTCGACCTCGTCCAATACATCGCACAGCAGACCAAGGTCGAGGGTTTCGCGGACGAGACCTACTCCTTGACCGACGCGGTCACCGTGCAGAGAGTCATCGACGAGACGGAGACAGCCGACTACAAGATCGCGTATATGCACCTCAATCAGGTGGATTCCGCGGGACACAGCTACGGCAATAATAAGCACGCCTACATTCGCGCGGTCTCGCACGTGGACCTCTTGATCGGCAAGCTCTACGACGCCTATGAGGCGCGCGGCTGGCTGGACGACACCCTCTTTATCCTCTGCACCGACCACGGTCACCGCTATCTGCAGGACGGACCCGGACACGGCGGCAACAGCAAGGTGGAGCGCACCGTCACCTTCGCGATCGCGGGCAAGACCGTGAAGCAGGGCACGCCCGGCAAGTACGTGAATACCGATCTTGCGCCGATCGTCACCTACGCGTTGGGGCTGAAGGCGCCCGAGACGTGGCAGGGACGGGTTCCCTACGGTATGTTTTTGGGCGAGTGAGCATAGCGGCGCGTATGCTTCGCTAACTACCTCATCGTCGGGCAGTTACGTACGCATCAGTACGCGCCTGCCCGCCTCTTCGGAGAGCACTTGCCTCCACACCACTCTCCTCACTCGCCATTTGTGAGGATAGAATGAGAAGAGAAGAAACGAGCCTTGCATCTGAGCCTTTCTCCAAAGTCAATCGAGTAAGAAAAGCAAGAGAGCGATTTTGACCTATCTCCTCACTCGCCATTTGTGAGGATAGTATTAGAAAGGATGAAGAGAGTCCTCGTCTCTGCCGCTTTCCCCATGGTAATCGGGTAAGGGAAAGGTTTTGACCTATTAGGGTAAGTCAAGAGCACTCGTCTCCGCGCAACTGTCCGCAATTTGCGGTCGTGAGCAAAAAGGGTATTTAGATTATGTTCTATTCCGACAAAGTGAAAAAAGCGATCAAGATCGCCTACGAGGCGCACGCGGGGCAGGTGGATAACGCTGGGTACCCGTATTTTTTGCACCCCTATCATCTCGCGGAGCAGATGTCGGACGAGGACTCGACGGTCGTCGCGCTTCTCCACGACGTAGTCGAGGACACCTCCGTGACCCTCGACGATCTCAGGCGAGAGGGGTTCGGCGAGGAGATCCTCGCCGCGCTCGCCCTCTTGACCCACGTCAAGGGCGTGCCGTACGCCGATTACGTCGCTAAGATCAAGGATAATCCTCTCGCTCGTCGGGTCAAGATCGCCGACCTCAAACACAATTGCGAGGTGAAGCGCGGCGCCGACACGCGCCATTTTCGGCGCAAACGGGAGGAATGCTACTATCCCGCCTTGCGTATGCTCCTCGCCGCCGAAGGCTCTTTTCGCGGCTCTGCGGCGCTGTCCGACCTCCCCGCCGAGGCGGAGATCGGTAAGGAGGCGTTCCTGATCCAAGACGATCGACTCAAATCGCCCTCCTTCCCCCTCGTGAAAATGCTGCGAGAGGACGGTTTTCGCGAATGGAGCTTGGGCACCTCGCCCCGAGTCAAGTCCTTTTTGTACGTCAACCTGAATACGAAGACCTACTCCTACGGCAGGAACGGTCTCCCCGTGACCGGAATCATCGGGGGCAAGGCGATCTCCGCGGATGAATTTTTGCAGCTTTACAAGATCTATCGTCCGACCGACCGTCACGCCCTCTTCCTCGTGTTTGCGGTGGAGTTGGAGCGGGACGAAGAAACGGGGGTATGGAGTCCCATAGGAAAGGCGTTTCTGTATAACGAGTACGAGCCGGCTGTGACCTCCTTTGAGGCGGCAGTCGGTTGTGAGAATGCCGCGACCACCTGCGACCTCTCTCTGCTGAAGGGGGTCGAGGTTCCGCCCGATGCCGAGGATTACGTGATCTGTTACGACGAGGAGCGGTCGATGGATGCGCTGTATTACGCCCTTCGCTTTCATCCCTACGTTCCGCTGAAAGGGGAAAAGGACCTCTACTATCTCGAGGTTTATTCGACGCGCCGCCCCGGGATCTATACCGTCGGCGCGCCCCACCGAGCATCCATCGCCGTCGAGGACGGATGGAACGGCGACCTCGAAGACTTTCTCAAGCGGTATTGGCGGATCAACGGGGAGGACGACTACCTCTTGTCTCGCGACCTGCCGAAGGGGGTCACGTCCGCGCGCATTCCCTCGGACGACTATCTGGTGCTGACCTTCCGCAACGCGATCATTCATCAATTATCCGACGATGACGACGCTCCCATCCTGCAAGACAGCTACCGCATCTACTACACGAAACCCGTGGAATAATAGTCCCGAAAGCATTTCGCCACAGTATAATATAAATGAATCATTGATTGGGCGCCCCATATTGCGGGGCGCCTTTTTGTTTGGATCGAACTACTTTTTGAGTGCTTTCCCCCATTCTTCCACGAGATCGTCGAGGGAAAGCCTTGCGTTTGCGGGCGAAGTGGAAGGCATCTGCCGTGCGAGGTCGGCGTGCTCGGGGAAATGCTTTAAGAACAGGGCGTAGGCTTTGCCGCCGTTTAAGAGGATCTTTTGAATCGGCGCGGCGGCGAGAATGGCGGGACTATCCGTACATCTCGCGTCTTTGATACTGGCGTCGGACGAGCGGTGTATCTCGCAGGAAGATATGACGTCCGAGAGGGCGATGCGGTGACGCTTGAGCGCCGCCGCTTTTTCCGACGAGTTCATTCCCGTGAAGTCCTCGCCGAGGAGCGCGGTCATCACGCTCCAAAAGCGGTTGCGCGGATTCATATAATAAAAGCCCGCCGCACGCGAGGCTTCGGACGGGAGCGACCCGAGGATCAAGACGCGCGCGTTTTCGTCCGCAACGGGCGGGAAGGGATTGGAGATGCGTTCCGGTTTGTTTTTCATTTGCATTTAAGAGAAACGCCCCTCGTGAGTGCGAGGGGCGCGCGGTTTGTTGATCTCGTTATCAATCGTTGTCCATTTCCGAATAGTGCAGGCAAGGATAGCCGCTGGGGCCCCACTCTTTGTCGCACGACCATTTTTCGTCACAGTTGCCGCAACCGTAACCGTTGCTCTTCAGGACGCGCACGTCTCTGCCGCAACAGGGGCAAATGTAGCTTTGATCCGAGACTTCGTGTCCGCATTCTCCGCAAGTGATCATCATAATTCAATTCCTCCTTTGATATATGTGTTATTTTGTTTTATGGCTTTTTTGCCATTGTCGATGTGAGATTGTTAACCCGCCGAATCAGTCCTTCGGCATCGGCGGCACGTCGATACTGACGTCCGAGAGCGGGAAGGTGCAACAGGGGTGGATGTAGCCGTACAGCTTATCCGCCATGCGTCTGCCGTCCACCGATTCGGGGATATAGACCTCGCCGGACAGCAGTTTGGAGTGACACCAGCCGCATCTGCCCGAACGGCAGTCGGACGGGGGATTCAGCCCCGCCGCTTCCATCGCGCGGAGAAGGGAAGTGTCCGCCTTGCAGTCGATCACAGTCGTTTTCCCCGCGATCGTGACGGTCACCTTGTAGGTTTCCTCGGGATTGCCCGAATAATCGGCGTTTTTCTCGGGATGGAAATATTCGCCGAAGAGTTCGTGACGGACGAACTTGCGGCGGATGCCGAGTTTCTCGATCTCCTTATCGGCGAAGTTGTACATCGCTTGCGGTCCGCACATAAAGATCGAGAAATCGCCCTTGGGCGCATATTTCTTGATGAGATCTGCGGTGATGAAGCCGCTTTCGCAGCCTTTCTTTTCCTCGTTGGACAGGACGTTCACGAGACGGATCTTGTCGTTTACTTTCGCCCATTCCGCGATCTCGTCGCTGAAGACGGCGTCTTCGTAGGTGCGGCTGCCGTAGAGGAGAACGAGGGAGCAGGGTTCGTCGCCCTCGTAGATCGCCTTCGCGAGGGAACGGAAGGGGGTGATGCCGCTGCCGCCCGCGATACCGATCACGGTCTCGGCGTCACGCAGTCTCTCGTAGGTGAAGTCGCCGAGGGGGGCGGAAACCGTCACCTTCATACCTTCCTTCCAGTTGTCGAGGATATACTCGGATACGATGCCGCCGCCGACCCTCTTGATGGTCAGCATATAGGTGCCGTTCAAGGTGTCCGCCGGAGAGGACGCGATCGAATAGGGGCGCTTATAGATCTTGCCGTCGATATCCACGCAAATGCTCAGGTACTGTCCCGCCGAGAACCAGGCGAGTTTTTCGGTGCCCGCCTCCGCGTCGGGGGCGAATACGATGCTCTTCATGTCGGGCGAGAACGCGCGGATCTCCTTGATCACGACGTGTTGCGCCTTGGGATGCAGTTCGGCTGCGAGTTTGTTGGGATAGTATTCGAGCAGGGGTTTCGCGGGGGCGTCAGACGCCTTGCCGACGGTGCTGAGCCTCTTGGTAATGACGCCGACGAGCCCGGTGCGGGCGAGTTTATTGATCTTGGACTTGCTCATCTTATTTGCCCTCCTTGCGTAAATCTTTCACGACTCTTTTACCGATCCTGTCTCCGGTGATATAGCCGGAGGGGAAGCCGTCGCCCATCGTGGAGTGACCGCCGCAGAAATACAGATTCGGGACGTTGAACTCCATCGGTTCCATCGCGGTGCGTCCCACGACGTTGTCCCAGTTGCCGGTGTCGTAGCCGTAGATCGCGCCTTCGGGGGTGCCGAGGTAGCGCGCGAAGGTCACGGGCGAGGCGATCGAGATCTCCTCGATATAGGGTCTGATGGAGATGCCCATCGTCTCCTCGTAGTCCTTGATATACTTTTCCGCGATCGAGTTCTTGAACTCTTTGTAATCACGCGCCGTCAGATCTTCGGGGAAGTCGCCCGGCATAAAGGGGATCGTGAAGAAGAGGGTGGACGTGCCCTTGGGCGTCGCGTCGGGGAGCGCCTTGTTCAGGCAGTTGACGACGTAGTAGCCGCAGTCATTGCGGGTCTCGAATTGCACGCGCGGATCCTTGTCACGCGTGATGAAAACCGAATAGTCGTCGATGCCGAGCTCTTCTCTCGACTTGTCGAGTCCGAGATAGACGGTTACGAAGGTCATGCCGAACTTTCTTGCGTTCGCGAGTTTGCGGAAACGCTTCGGTAGTTTCTTCGCGTCCGAGCGATTGATCACGTTGTTCGGGATTACGTTGGCAACGATCTTTTTCGCAAAGTACTCTTCGCCGTTCGCGACCACGCCGATCGCCTTGCCTTTCTCATCGTAGAGGAAGCGGGTGACTTCGCTGTTGTAGCGGATCTCGCCGCCGAATCCTTCAAAGGCTTTCACGAGGTTCAAGGAGAGTTCGTGCGAGCGGTTGTAGGGCATCGTGGGTTTGACCTCCATATAGGCGGTCAACAGGCTGATGAAGTGCAGAGCGGACAGGTCGTCGGTCGGGACGCCGAGGTAGCCCCAGTAGGTGTTCATAATGGAACGCGCTTTTTCGGGAATGCCGAGTGCGATCTCCACCTCTTCGGCAGTATGGGACGCCGCGCGCATAAAGTCGCCGTACTT
>JAFZZX010000059.1 GCA_017615515.1 Clostridia bacterium | reverse complement strand
GCGATCTATTCGGCGCTCAAGATGTCGCCCACCGATGTGCGCTTTATCTTTTGGGACGAATCGGGCGATATGAGCGGTCTGAGCGAATACAACCGCGCGAGAAAGGATTTGCCGCTTGTGATGGCGGAGAACTTCTATCTTCGTTTGCCCTCTTTTGAGGACGTGAAAAGCGTCGGCGACCTATTCGACGCCCAACGGCTCGAGAAGATACGCAAAGAATGCGTCTTTATGGGCTATCGCGGCTTGAACCTCTTTTTCTCCAAAAAGGAAGAACTCGGACTTGCGTTTGACAGCGCGCGGAGCATTTCCGCAGCCAATGAGGCGGCGGCGCTGCGTTTCGTCGACGTTTTGACGGACAAGACGAGGTTGATTCCGCTCGATTGGGGTTACACCATTACGGTCGAAGAGCCTGAGGAAGAGAAAACCGACGAATACAACTACGACGAGATCCGCGACGTCAGCGACGAAAGGATCCGCGTCATCATCGCCAATCCCAAGTTTAACATTTATCAAAAGTGCGGAGAACTCGTGCGCTATATCCTGCTTGCCGACGAAGACAAGAGCGTTTGGATGGGGAATCTCACGGAAGAGGAACGCGCCGCTCGCATCAAAAAGGCGGTGCGGATCATCGCCTATACGATGCGCGTCTATCACTCGAATCCCAGCGTGGAGGTCGTGGACACCCGAGAAGGCGGGTGGGGCGGTTATTGCAGCGCCGGCGGCGCGGAGATCCGTTTCAAGAAAAACTGCGTCGAGGGGGACGGCGGCATCGAATGGACGATGGACGCCATCTTGCACGAACTGTATCACTCTCTGCAACACACGGTGACGGATACGCCCGTGAACACGGCGTGGTACAAGAAGACCTATCATATCTCCGAGGAGCGTATCGCGAGTTGGTATTCCAATTCGAAATCTTACGTCGACATTGACGTGAACAGAGAGATCTATGAGGTGCAGGTGATGGAAGCCGACGCTCGCGATTTTGCGGGTCTGTGTCTCGGCGATCAAGTATATCACAGGCATACCTACGAAAAGAACAGAGGTACTTTATAATGGCTTTCGAAGAACAAGACAAAGCAAAGAAACTGCGCGAGCAATTGGACGTTTACGAACGGGCACTCTTGCATATCGAGGACAACGGCAACCGCCATATCGATCTCGGTTTGGACGAGTACGGCAACCCGAAGCATAAGGATAGTTATATGCTCTTGGGAGAGGGGGACAACTTCTCTTATGCCTTCTTCGACGCGATCAAGAAAAAGCTCGGAAAGGGGCCGTCCGTCGTCATCAAGAACAGCGCGCTGTCGAGAGACGAGCAAGACGTATCCGATCCGTCTTTCGTGCGTTGCCGCTTTACGGGGAGTGCATACGACGACTTCGACCGCAGTTTGCAAAAGCAGTTCAGCCGCTTTATCGACGACTGCTACAAGGATATGCGAGAAAAGGGCAATAACCCGATGTTTTTGACCATCGGCGCGATCCGTTGGAAGATCAATCGTCGCGTCAACGGCGCGGATAAAAGCGAGGTGATCACCAGCCCGCTGATCATTTTCCCGATCAAGTTGATCCGCAGCGGCGATCAGACCGTCCCCGTCAAGATCGAATTCGTCGACGACGAGATCATCGTCAACGAGTCATTCTATCGTCTTTTCTCGGAATGGAATCCGTCCGAGACCGATCAATTCCCCCTTCCGGATGGGAACGTTCGCGAGATCGAAAACCCGGTGGATTTCGACATTCGCAAGTATTTTGCCGAGGTTATCGGTTACGTTGCCGCGCACCAAACGGACGGCGGCGACACGCTGTTTGAGTTCTTGCCCGATATGATCGCGATTTCCAAATACACGCACGACGACATCTGTATGTATCGCGATATTCGCAGGAACGAAAGCAAAATCCTGCAAAGTCCCTTGATCCAAAGGGTCTTCGGCGGACAGGAGGAAAAGCGCGTCAACGAGGGTACGGGCGTCGCCCCGCATTTCGTCCTTCGTTACGACAGCGTCCAACAGGCGATCGCGGAACGAGTGATCGCGGACGGAGAGTGCGTCAAAGTGCAGGGCCCTCCGGGCACGGGCAAAACCCAAACCATCGCCAATATGATCGCCGCCGCGCTTTACGCCGGCAAAAAGGTGCTTTTCGTCTCGAGAAAGGCGCCCGCGCTCGAGGAGGTCTACGCAAAACTGCCCGAAGAGATCAAGCATTTTGCGTTGCTGATCAGCGAGGACAGCGAAAGCGCCGCCGCCAAGATCAACCGCAACGACATTCAGCGCGATCTGCGCGAGACCTTGCTCTTCGCGCTTGACGACGTCAATCCTCACGAGATCATCGGAAAGGACGACGGACTGCGCGGCGAGGTCGACAAGGATATTCGCAAGCTCGAACGGTATCGCAAGATGATGTTCTCCGACGTTTTGGGGAACGGCTATTCTTTCTACGACGCGATCGTCAACACCTTGAAGCGTTCGGACGCGCCTTTCGTGCCCTTTGACGTCCCTTCGCCGTGCTATTTGTTGAAAGCGGACGCGGCGACCTTCGTCCGTATGGATAATATCGTGGACAACGCGGGCAAATTATTGCTGACCGCAACGAATGATTTTGCTTTCTTGCCCGTACATTCGCCGCACTTCGGCGTTCGCGCCGAGATGACGCACAAGCCCTTTGATTTCGATAAGGACGTGTTCGTCAAGGTGCACGACGTCCTGTCCGATCTAAAGACCCAATATCCCGACCTCGCGGAGTTCACGCTGTACGATTTCGAGAGCATTTCCCGCATTTCTTTCGACGCGGATACCGTCGATCGCTATCTGTCTCTCGGCGAATTGAAAGGGTTGGTCGGCATTCTGCAACAGGCTACCAAGGTGATCGAAACGATGGAGACGAGGGGTTATTTCACCAAATACGGCTCGCTCTTCCGCAGTAATTTCTTCGATCGTTTCCTTGCCCCCGTCCTGTTTGAGGCGAACGAGGCGTTCGACGACCTCTCTATCGCCGCACTCGACGAGATCTTGTCCGCATACGACGATCACGTGATCAACTGCGTCCGCAGGAACCGCGAGGAAGTCAAAGGATTGCTTGCCCGTTATCGCAAAGAAACCGAGCTGATCCGCACGGTTCTCCCCGTCTTTACCATCGTTTACGGCGAAGATGTCTTTGACGATCCGAAGAAGGTCGAAGTCTTTACCGATTGCGGCAAAAAACTGCAAAAGTTCTTTAACTATGACGGACAGGAATTGCCCGCGCTCGCCTTATCCGCGAAGAGCGCGCAGAAGAAACTGCTGTCTTTGATGCCGCGTCCCGCGCCGATGCGTCTCGGCCGCATTCTTGAAGTAATGCAAGCGTTTATGACGGTGGTCGAGGCGAAAGCGAGGATCGACGAGATCGTTCGCATCCTTGCCGAAGCGGTGGAGTTGGACTTCAAGGAGAGCGACGTACCCAAACTGACTGCCTTGCTTGCCTTGGACGAAAAGGGCATTATGTTCGAGGATGCGCTCAACGAGTGCCGGAGGATCCGCACTTTCGTCAAGGAAACTTTCGAACCCATCGATCTGCCGTATATCCGTACGGTCTTGAAGACCGGCACGGTCGCCGACGTCAAGGAGATCCTCAAACTGATCGAACTTCGTATCAAGTATTACGAGGCGACGCAGGCTGCGAATATGTATTTCGGGGGCAAGGAAGAAAAGATCCTTGAGGAGAACACCTATCCCTCGCTCTCGGAGATCAAATCCCTGCTTTACAGCGTCGACGGGATCTCCTTGCTTAGGAATATGCCCGAGCGCAACGACGTGATGCGCGCGACTTCCGCGATCAGCGAGGAGATCACCGCGGTCATCGATTGCTTGAAAAACTACGCCAAGGAATATTTGGATCGCGCCTATTGCGAGATCTCCGCTTACGGCGACCTGAAGAGGCTCTCGATCGAGGATCTGAACCTCTTTGCCGAACACGTCAACGACGAGACGATGCGGAACGCGATGTTCGACTTCCACAAGGGACTTACCGATTGGCGCGACGGGTCGCTCGAGCGCTTCTTCCTACCCTTTGCGGTGGGCACGGTGCCGTACGATCCCGAATGCTCTTTCAACGACATATTCTATCATTCTTTCTATTCCTTGGTCGTGAAGTCCATCGAGAAGGTGTCCGAGTCGCAGATGCCCCTGCGCGGTTCCGCCACGAAGGCGTCGGGTCGCAAGCATTACGCCGAAGCAGACGCTTTCTTTGCGGGCAAATACAATGAGATCGATCCCGATAAACGCGCCGATATTGAGAATGATCTTATGGTCTTGTTCGACGTGTACGGTCCTTTCAAGAACGACTATTCCGATCGCAGAATGTTCGAGATCATCTCCGACTTTATCGATCACGAGAACGCGCTACTCGAAAACAACCGCCTGTTGATCGCCTTGTCCGAGATCAAGCGCATCGCCGATCTGAAGTCGCGTTACGATTTCAGCGTGTTCGAGGCGAACAGGACCCTGTATCGCAACCCGAGATTGCTCTTTAAGAATGAGTCGAGCCGCATCGTCGCCTTGAAGCGTTGCTTCATTATGTCGCCCTCCACGGTCAGCACGTTCCTGTACGGGGACGACTACGCGCATTTTGACATCGTGATCTTCGACGAAGCGAGCCAGATCGAGCCGCAACACCTGATCCCCGCCTT
>JAFZZX010000006.1 GCA_017615515.1 Clostridia bacterium | reverse complement strand
TGCATCTCTCTGCCGATCCCGTGTCCCGTCAAGGCTCTGACGACCGAATAGCCGCGTCCCTCGACGAGCGCTTGGATCGCGCCGGAGATGTCCCCGATGCGGTCGCCCGCTTTGATCCCCTTGATCCCCTCGAAGAAGGCGTCTTCCGCCGCCTGTACGAGGTCGAGCTTCTCTTTCGAGACCTTGCCGATCGGGAAAGTGCGCGCGCTGTCGCCGTGATAGCCGTCTATCGTAGCGCACAGGTCCACGCCCACGATCTGACCCTCTTCGATATAGGTCTTCGGGGAGGGTATCCCGTGGACGACCACGTCGTCGATCGAGATACAGGTGCTCGCAGGGTATCCTTCGTAGCCGAGACAGGAAGGATAAGCTCCCTTGCTCTCGATATACTCTCTGACCCATCTGTCCACTTCCGCCGTCGTGACGCCCGCTTTGATACGGTCGCGCACCATCAGCAGGGTGTCGCGCACGATCAAATTCGCCTTGCGCATCACCCTCACTTCGTCGGGGGTTTTCAGAAAAATCATTTGAGCACCTTCAGAATGTCCGCATAAACGGCTTCTATGCCCTGCGAACCGTCCACGTCCTTCAAGAGGCATTCTTTCCGGTAGTAGTCGATCAGGGGTGCCGTTTCCTTGTGGTAGACCTCCAGTCTGCTTTTGACGGTCTCTTCCTTGTCGTCGTCGCGCTGATACAGCTTGCCGCCGCATTTCGCGCAGGTGTCCGCGCCGTTCAGGAAGGCGACGTTGTAGGTCTCGCCGCAACGGCACATACGCCTACCCGCCACTCTCTTCACGATCGCTTCGTCGTCCACGACGAGGTTGATGACCACGTCGATGTCCGCGATCTTCTTCAAGGCTTCCGCCTGATAGATCGTGCGGGGGAAGCCGTCCAGAATGAAGCCGCCTTTGCAGTCTTCTCTCGACAGTCTGTCCTCGACGATCTTGATCACGACGTCGTCGGGCACGAGCGCGCCCTTGTCGATATAGCTCTTCGCGAGAACGCCGAGCGGGGTGCCGCCCTTGATATTCTCACGGAAGATGTCTCCCGTCGAAATGTGCGGCACGCCGAGCTCCGTCTTCACGCGAGTCGCGTGCGTTCCTTTCCCGCTGCCGGGTGCTCCGAGAAAAATGATCTTCATACGCTTATTTCAAGAAGCCCTTGCCCTTGTATTGTCTCATCATCAGCTGGTTCTGCAATTGCGTATCGAACTCCATCGCCACGCTGACCACGATCAGAAGTCCCGTCGCGCTGAACGCATTGGCAAGACCGTTCTCCGAACCGATAAACTTGAACACGATGCTCGGGACAAGCGAGAGGATCGCCAGGAAGATCGCGCCGAACAGGGTGATCCTGTTGTTGATCTTCTTCAAGTAGATCTCGGTGGGTTTGCCGGGTCTGACCTCGGGATGCTGCAACGTGGCGCCGCTCTGCTTGAGGTTCTCTGCGATCTCCGCCGGATTGAATTGGATCTGCGAATAGAAGAACGCGAAGAACAGGATCAACAGGCTCATCACCGCGATGTAGATCGGGGTGCCGATGCCCAGCCATTGCGACCACCATTGATAGAACTTGCTCTGCGGCCAGAAACTCGCGATCATCTGCGGGAACATCAGGAAGGAAGACGCGAAGATGATCGGCATGACGCCGCCCGCGTTGACCTTCATCGGGATGTGCGTGGTTTGACCGCCGTACATCTTGTTGCCCTTGATCTGCTGCGAATACTTCACTTGGATCCTTCTTTCCGCAAGGTCCACGAAGATGATGAACACGAAGACGAACAGGACCACGACGAGGAACGCGATGATCAGCCATACGTTCTTCGCGACGTCGCCGTCGCCGACCTTGGTGATCGCGGAGAGCAGGGACTGTCCTGCGGACGCGAGGATACCCACGAAGATGATCAGAGAGGTACCGTTACCGATACCGTACTCGGTGATCCTATCCGCGAGCCACATCACGAGACAGCTGCCGCCTACGAACATGAGGATGACGAGCGCGATGGTCAGCGAGGTGGACCCGAAGGTCTCGTCGAACATACCCTTGCCCCAGCCGAGGCAGATACCGACGCCCTGAATGATCGCGAGCAGGATCGCCATATAACGGGTGATCTGCGTGATCTTCTTCCTGCCCTCTTCACCGCTCTTGGAGAGCTTGTCGAGGGGCGGAATGATCAGGGTCAAAAGTTGCATGATGATGAAGGCGTTGATAAACGGGATGATACCCAATGCGAATAAAGTCCCGTTCTGGAGCGATCCGCCCGTGATCGTGGACATTATGCTGAAGAAGTCGTTGGTTGCGAGATTCTGGAAGCTACCCGACGCAATCCCGGGGACGGGGATAAAGCATCCCAGTCTGAAGATCAGGATCATCAGGAGCGTCAACAGCATTTTCTTTCGTATTTCCTTCTCTTTGAAGGCATTTATCAGCGTATTTAACATTAGAGCACCTCTACTTTGCCGCCCGCCTTTTCGATCGCTTCCTTCGCGGTAGCGGTCACGTACGCAGCCTGAACGGTCAGGGGCTTGGTCAGCTCGCCACCGCCGAGCACCTTGAGCCCGTAGGGTTGCGCCTTGCTGAGGATACCGGTCTCGATGAGAACCTGCTCGTTGATCACGGCGTTCGCCTCAAAACAATCGAGATCCCAGAGGTTGACGATGTTGTATTCCTTCTTGAAGATGTTGGTGAAGCCGCGCTTCGGGAGACGCCTGGTCAAGGGCATCTGTCCGCCCTCGAATCCGGGGCGCACGCCGCCGCCGCTTCTCGCCCACTGACCTTTATGTCCTTTGCCCGACGTCTTGCCGAGACCGGAGCCGATACCTCTGCCGAGTCTCTTGGATGCGGTCTTGGAACCTGCAGCGGGATGTAAGGTATTCAGTTTCATATTCTATCCTCCTAGTCGGCGTTCTCCACCTTCACGAGATGGGAGACAACCTTGATCATGCCGCGCGTCGTTGCGTTGTCCTCGTGGACTCTGGAGCTGCCGATCTTTCTGAGACCGAGCGCCGCAACGTTCGCCTTCTGTTTCTCGAGCGCGCCGATCGTGCTCTTTACCAAAGTAACTTTGATCTTAGCCATATTACTTCTTCTCCTCCTTGCCGAGGATCTCCTCGACGGACTTGCCGCGGAGCGCCGCGATCTGCTCGGCGGTCATCAGACGGGAAAGCCCGTCCATCGTCGCCTTCGCGCAGTTGATCGGGTTGTTCGTGCCGATCGACTTGGTGCGGATGTCCTGAATGCCCGCCATCTCGAGGACGGAACGCACGGGACCGCCGGCGATCACGCCGGTACCGGGCTCAGCCGGCATCAACAGCACCTGTCCGCGTCCGAACACGCCGGTGATCTGGTGAGGAATGGTCGAGCCGACCATCGGCACCTTGATCAGACTGTTCTTCGCGGCGGTCGTCGCCTTCTCGATCGCGTCGGTCGCTTCGGCGGCTTTGCCCATACCGAGACCGACCTGTCCGTTCCTGTCGCCCACGACGATCAGAGCCGCCTGACGCATCGTCCTACCGCCCTTCACGACCTTGGTGACGCGGTTCATCGAGATCGTGACCTTGTCGAACCCGTCTTTTACTTCTCTTTCTTTATTTCTATCATCACGTCTAGCCATTACTCTACCTCCTTAGAACTGCAGACCCGCTTCACGGGCACCTTCGGCAAGAGCCTCGAGGCGACCCATGTAAAGGTAGCCGCTCCTATCGAACACGACGGTGGTAACGCCCTTTTCGACTGCGCGACGACCGAGTTCGCCGCCGACGTACTTCGCCTGCTCGCTCTTGGTCATCTCCTTCACCGCATCGGCGATGGACTTCTCCATCGTGGAAGCGGCAACGAG
>JAFZZX010000058.1 GCA_017615515.1 Clostridia bacterium | reverse complement strand
CGCGGTCCGATCACCGACAACGACATAGAAATGGTCGTCCTTGCCTTTCAGAAAAACAAGATGCAGCATTATCAAAAACAGAATAAAAAGGACAAGATCTCCGAAGCGTTGGGCAAGGGGAACTGACGTGGCTTTGGAGCGTTTAATCACACGCCGTTTTATTCTGTCGGAGGCTTAGATATGAAACGCTATCTTATCGATCCCAAGCAAAAGTGGTTAAAAGCCAACTTGCATTGTCATACGAATCTTTCCGACGGCTGTTTAACGCCCGCGGAGGTCAAGTCGCGCTATATGGCGCACGGCTACGACGTCGTCGCTTTCACCGATCACGAGATCTTGCACGACAACTCGCACCTCTGCGACGAGAACTTCGTGGCGTTGACCGCGGTGGAATACTCGATCAACGACCACGCCGATTTCTGGCGCGACGAGAAGTGCATTCACCTCAATCTCTTTTCGCGCGATCCGCACAATACCTTTCATACCGCCTCTTCCGTCCGCAATGCGGGCAGGTACTACGAACGTTTCAAGGACGAGTTTCGATGCGACGGCTACGACCGCGTTTTTACGGTCGAAAGCATCAACGAGGTCGTTCGCCGCGCGAACGAGGCGGGGTTCATCGTGCAGTACAATCACCCGAATTGGTCTCTGAATACGCGGGAAGATTATATGGCGATCGAGGGTCTGTGGTCTCTCGAGATCCTGAATTATTGCACCGAGCTCGAGACGGGCGCCGAGTATTGCCCGGGGATCTACGAGGATATGCTCAATCACGGCAAACGCCTCTATTGTTCGATGGGGGACGACAACCACAACGACGGTGGCAAGGACTTCGGCTCCTACGGCGGCGTTACCTATATCGGCGTGGACAAATTGACCTACGAAGAGGTGTTCGACGCGATGGCGCGAGGCAATATCTACTGTTCGTCGGGGCCTAAGATCCACTCGCTCTTTGTCGAGGACGGCAAGGTCGTCATAGAGACTGATCCCGCCGTGAACGTCGTCTTTACCTCTCGAAACAGGCGCTTTATGAACCGCGCGGGCGAGGCGCTGACACGCGCCGAGTTCCCCTTGGATTTCGTGACCGAATACTTCCGCTTGACGGTCTTCGACGACAAGGGCGGCAGAGCCCACACTCGCGCCTACTTCTCGGACGAACTCAATCAATAACGGCGAAAAGAGTAGGACAGAACGCCGTTGAAAGAGACGTAGCCCTCTAAGATCAGTATTCCCCGAGGTTAATCCGCCTTTTTCGGCATTGTAACGCGTATTTGTCGACTTTCTCCGTTTTTTGTGGTATGCTTATTAAAACGAAAGGATGTAAGAGGGGGAGGCGAGCATGAACGGAACGGATCGGAAACGCGGGCGGGAGTTCGGAATAGGGCTTTTGATCGATGTCGTAGCCTATCTCGTCGCCTTTGGCGTCGGCGTCGTCCCTTTTCTCTTTATAGAAAACATTTTCGCCGCTGTGGCGGCGTTTACGGCGACCGCGACGGCGGTGCTGTTTATTGTGACCGTGGCGTTTAAGGACGTGTCGATTTACGACCCGTATTGGAGCGTCGCGCCGCCTGTGATGCTCCTTGCCGCTATGATCAAGTATTCGCTTTGGGACGTCAACGCGATCCTTTTGCTGGTCGTGATCGGGATATGGTCTTTCCGTTTGACGGCGAATTGGCTACTGACCTACAAGGGGCTCGGGCACGAGGATTGGCGCTATGCGAGTTATCGCGAGAAGTATTCCCCCGTCGTGTTTCAGTTGATCAGTTTGGTCGGATTGCAGTTCGTTCCGACGATCGTCGTGTACGCGGGGTTGGTCGGCGGATTGTTCGCCGCGCAACGACCCGACTTCGCGCCGCTCTCCGTCATCGGCATCGTCGTGATGCTCGGCGCCGTCTTCCTCGCCTTTATGGCCGACAGGGCGATCCACTCCTTTTTAAGGGAGCACAAGGGAGAAGGCAGGACGTGCAACGTCTCGGTTTGGAAGTATTCACGCCATCCGAATTATCTCGGTGAAATGTCTTTTTGGACGGGATTGTATCTGTATTTCGTCGCGGTCTGTCCCGAGATCTGGTACAAGGGGCTCGGCTTTTTGACGATCATCGCGCTCTTTCTGACGGTATCGATCCCGCTGATGGAGCGCCACAACGAGGCGCGTCGCGTCGATTACGCCGAATACAAAGCGACGACCTCAATGCTTCTCTTGTTGCCGCCGAGAAAGAAGAAGGGGGGCGATTGAGCCCCCTTCACATAAATGCCTTTTTAAATATCTTCAAGATGCCGCATAGATAAGGATCGAGGTACGTCTCGGTCTTTTTTTCGAGATCGGCGGGGATGCCGTAATAAGCGCCCGCCACGCTCCCCGTGATCGCCGCCATCGTGTCCGCGTCGCCGCCGAATGCCACGGCGGTTCGGATCGCATCTTCGAAGGAGTCGGATATAAAGAAGGCGTATAGACTCGGCGGGACCGTCCCTTGACAGGTCGCGTCCACAAGGAAGTCGAAGGGCATTACGTCGTAATTATCCTTGATCGTATAGTAGTCACGGACGATCTCTTCGCGGATCTCGTCTTTCGTCTTGCCGTTGAGGGCGAGATATGTCGCCATGGCGACCGCTTCCGCGCCCTTTATGCCCTCGGGGTGATTGTGCGAGATCTCGGTGACCTTCCGTGACAGGAGCTTCACTTCGTCCGGGCTCTTCGCCGCGTAGGCGACGGGACTGACGCGCATGGCGCTGCCGTTGCCGTAGGAGCGATAGGGCGAGGGAATAGTCGCGTATAACCAGTTCAGAAACATCCCGCCGTATCCTCTTCCTTCGTATTTTTGCCCGAGCGCTTGCATACAGCGCACCGCCCGTTCGGACAGTTCCTCGTAATCGCCTTTGCAGTCGAGGAGCGCCTTCGCGACGGCGCAGGTCATCACAGTGTCGTCCGTGAAACGGCTATAATCCGAAAAAAGTTCGAAATTCTTATTCTTTTTACCGGAAAACTCAAATCTGGAACCGACAACGTCTCCGATGATCGCACCTAACATAGCGTTCTCCTTTTTCGTGATGTTTTTATTATACGACTTTTTACGTGACGATTTCGGTACATTTGTGTTTTTTATGTGAAAAAGCCGACGCATTCCGCGCCGGCTTTTTCTTTCTCATATCGTATTGTTGCGGTTAATCCTCTTTTCCTCCGTCCCAAAGGGTATTTACTAAGTCGTAAATAAACGTGAAAGG
>JAFZZX010000057.1 GCA_017615515.1 Clostridia bacterium | reverse complement strand
CGGAGATCGCCGCCTCGAAGCGCGGCGACTTGACTTACGCGATCGCCGACCTCGACAAAGCGCCCGCCGACGAGACCGTAGCCGCCATCGCCGCTAACGCGCTGAAAGTCAGAGTGATTCGCTGAGTATCGCAAGATCAAACAAAGGGACTTGGTTCGCTCCAAGTCCTTTTTTTATAAACAAATCTGAAAAAAATGGTTTTGAGCTTAACCCCATTTGGGCTTCCGCGCCACAGATCGATACTCGCCGGGCGTCAATCCGACGTACTTTTTGAATATTCGGGAAAAATGGCTCTGTGAGGAAAAACCGAGATAAAGCGAGATCTCCGCCGAGGCTTTGTCGGTATAACGCAATAGCCTTTTCCCCTCTTCGACCTTCTGTTTAAGTAATTACTCCGATAAGTTCTCCCCCGTTTCTTTCTTGAAATCCGTAGAGAGGCGGCTCCTGCCTCTGCAGAGGCTCTTCGCCATTTTTCCCACGGTGATCGGCTCGGAGAGGTGTCGCCGCAAGTACTTATTGACCTCGCCCACCAGACGAGAAGAGGTATCGCCGTAATGCAAACGCTCCACACGCTCGGCATAATCCAGCACCAAGCGATAATTTAGGTTCGTGACCGCATCGACGTCGTCCGCCAGCTCACATTTACGAACGTACTCGTCCGAAAGGCTCAACGCAGACTCCGCATCCATTCCGCCTCGTATCGCGGCGCGAGAAACCAAAGTCGCCGTGACGATCAATAGGTTTTTCGTCTGCCGAAGTCCGCTCTGTGCGATGACCCCCGCACGAACGGCGGGCGCCTGCTCGAAAAAGGACTTCAAACCCGCAACGTCTCCCTTGCTCACCGCTTGAAGCATATAGGTCTCTACGTCGGACGTATTGTGTGGGTAAGGCAGGTTTTCCCCTTCCGCCGTCTCGATCGTGCGCCTCGCATCCTCGGCGCCGATAGATTCGATCAATCTATTTTGCTCGTACTCCATTATGGTCACATCCGTTAAAGATAACGTCTCTCCGTTATTCAGAACATGATTTACGATGCAAAGCATCTGCAACATACTCATCAACGTCATCGGATTTAAGCTCTTCATTCCCCGCACGAAGTCCTCAACCTCCACGTGTGGAACGTCGCACTCGAACGCAAACTCTTTCAGTTCCTGCTCCGAGATCGGGGCCTGCCTTGACGGACCGATAACCAAACGTTTTCCGTCGAAATTGACTATTCCGTAATAATAGTCGTGCGACGCGCCGTAATAACCGACGTGACCGTTGACGTCTGCCACGGATGATTCATAAGGGACAAAGGGATCTTTCGGCAGAGAAACGATCGAATCGTAAGAAAGCCGCACCTTCCCCTCGTATAGGCGCACGGGCATACCTGTCAAATTGGCAATATTTTTACATAAATAGGATAAGTTTATGGAACTGCTCATTTTTAACCTCGATTGAAACAATTATATCATATTCGAAACATATATGCAATAATGCGATGAATGCAACGTGTTATAATGATCCTGTCGGAACGTAATTCCGCACAGGAGGAAACCATGCAAGTTAATTTGACCAAGAAACAAAAAGGTTGGATCATCGCAGGCTCGGTCTTGATGGTGATCATTCTGATCCTCTCGATCGTGATGGGTGTCGCCGTCGCAAAAAGCAAGAAAGATCAAACCGTTGCTTCAGGCACCCTCTCGATGCTCGGCAACTTGATACGCTCGAAAAGCGGCGTCGATTATCAGACCTTCGGGGACGAAGCGCTCTATCCCGTCGATAACTTCCGCGTGTCCATGTCCGCGATGAACCATTGGGAGAACGGCACGGACTATGCGAAATACGATTATACATATTCGGACGGAACGCGCACCGCGACCGACCTGAAATCCTTACAGGAAATGTATAACGCCTACGGCGCAACAGAAATGTACGTTCGCATCAATACGTCCCGTTACTACCCTGCCGAAACCGTCAACGACTACTATCACGCGAGAATGCATTGTTTGGAAGAATCAAAAAAAGCGTGCGTCGTTGCCGCCGAACTCAACATGCCGATCAACGTAGAACTCGGTTGTTTCGCTGCTTACAGCGACGCATTCGAATCGCAATACCCCGATTTCTCCGAGTATCCCGAACTGGACGGCGTTTATCCGACAGGCGAAGACGGCAAGTGGAAGGAATGGAAAGAGTTGACGATCGAGGAGATCTGCGCGGTATTGACCGCATACGGCAAATTGGTCGCCGCTGAGATCAAAGCGATCGGTTGCGACGTGGAATACTGGGATCTCGGCAACGAAACCAACTACGGATTCGGCGGCGTGATGATGCCTCTTGAAAGCAAGGTATCCAAGGCGACGAGCAAATCCTTCTGGATCACCTATCTGAAAAAGGGTTTCGGCGCAGACTGGCTCGCCGAGAATATCTGGTGCTACAACGGGCAAATGTTCGCCGCTCTCGCGCAAGGCATCAAAGAGGTCTATCCCGAGGCAAAGTTCTCCTCTCATATCAGCACCGTGACGTGGGGTCCCGACTACACTGTCAAGTACTTCAAGACCCTTGCGGAGAACGGATACAAAGTGGATCAAGCGGGCATCAGCTACTATCCCAACGCAACGGGCGTGATCCTCGACAAGATCGCCCAAATCAAACAGATCGTTCTCGCCTGCAACAAGGAACTCGGTGTCAACGTGATGCTCGCGGAATACGGCTATGCCAACGAATCGGGGCTGGCGTCCGGCACCTTCGCTTCGTGGGATAACGAAGTCCACGGCTACAAGCTCACGGACGAGGACGGCGCAAAGTTCCTAAAGGAGCTGATCACCTGGGGCAGAAAGAACGGCATGGCGGGTATCCGTCCGTGGGCAGCGGAACTCGACTGGGCGAACCCCTGGTTCGACTTCGACAACGAAGCCAAAACCGCGACTGCGAAAGCCGCCCTCTTCACCGCGCTGAAAGAAGCGGTGGCGTAACCGATATCACGGACAAAATACAGGCGCGTGACCCATTCGATCCGCGCCTTTTTTCATCCTCTTAGGGACTCTCTAGGGACAAAAGCCCATCATAGGCGACCGTCCTTCCCGCTCTTTTTATTGAAAGCATCGTCGATCGCCTCGTAGTCGTGCGACCTCGTTGCCCGATCCACGTTGCCCGCGATCAAGTAGTAGGCGGGGATCGCTATAAACATTGCCCAAGTGGGATGCCATAGCCCATACGCCATACCTACGAAACAATAGATCGCCACGACCAAGCACGGGAAAGCGATGACCGCAAGGCGCTTGTAGAAACAAAACTCGACCAAAGAGGCGACGAATGGGATCAACAGAAAGATCGGCCACGCGCATTCCCAGCCGCGTTCGACGTAAAAGCCAATCAGCAAATACGCGACGACGGCAAGGATCGCAAATACGCTGCTGACCGTCACGTTGATGCGCTTTTCCTTCGCCTTTTTCCTTT
>JAFZZX010000056.1 GCA_017615515.1 Clostridia bacterium | reverse complement strand
CGGTGACGGTGATTTCGTGATCATTCGTAGCCAAGAAACAGCGGAAAACGGCGAAATTGCCGCCGTCTTGATCGAAAACGAGGTCACCTTAAAGCGTTTTTATAAGGAAAAGGATCATTTCGTCCTGCATCCCGAAAACAAAACGATGTCGGACATCATCACGGACAACGCCGTGATTCTCGGGGTGTTGGTCGGACTGGTTCGCCGTTATTGATCGCCGAACTCTTCAATACACTTTATCAAAGCCAGTTTGATATGCTCGATCGTCAAGCCGCCCTGCACGTATGCAATATAAGGCGGTTTGATCGGCGCGTCTGCCGTGAGTTCGAGCGAAGCGCCACCGACAAAGGTACCTGCCGCCATAATGACTTGTTCTTTATAGCCGGGCATATCCCATGGCTCGGGCAAAACGTAAGCGTCGATCGGAGAGACGGATTGGATGATTTGGCAGAAACGGATCAATTTATCCGGATCTTCAAAGACGATCGAGCGAATGATGTCTCCGCATCTCTTGCCGGGTGAAGGAATGGTGCGATACCCCATCTTGTCAAACGCAGATCCGAACAAAATGCTCCCTTTTAAAGCGCAAGCCACCACGTGCGGCGCCAAAAACAGCCCCTGAAAAAAGTTTTGATAGCCCGGCGCGTAGGATCCGATCTCTGTCCCGAGCGACGGTGCTGTCAGGCTAAAGGCGATTTGCTCAACGAGATCCTTTCTGCCCGCGGCATACCCACCGGAAGGAGCGAGACCACCGCCGATATTTTTCGTAAAAGAGCCGACGATGACGTCCGCACCTACGGCTGTCGGTTCGCTTTTCTCCGTGAACTCCCCGTAGCAATTATCCACGAAGACGATCGCACGGGAACGCGCTTTGATATATTGAATCGCCTTGCCGAGCCTTTCGATCGAGAACGCGTCTCTGTCGCTGTAACCGCGAGAACGGGTCAAAAAGACGATCTTGGGGTCGCACGAAAGCGCTTTTTCGATTGCGGGATAGTCAAAATCGCCGTCTTTGGTCAGATCGACCTGTTTATAAGTGACGTTATAGTCGGCAAGCGAACCGATCCCCTTTTCCGTTATGACGCTCATAAGCGTATCGTACGGCGCACCCGTTACAGACAGCAAGGTATCACCCGGACGAAGCATGCCGTACAGCGAAACCTTCAATGCGTGCGTGCCGCTCGCGAAATACGGCGAAGCGATCGCGTCTTCCGCACCGAGGGTCATGGCAAACACCTTGTTCAAGGTCTCTCTGCCGATGTCACCGTAGCCGTAACCCGTCGTGCCCTTCAAATGCCGCTCCGCAACGCGACACTCGCGAAAAGCCGCAAGTACTTTTTCGGTATTATATAGAGCGGTCTCGTCGATCTCGTCAAAGAGCGCCTTATTATCCCTTTCACATTCTTTCAGCAAAGCAATGGCTTGTATTTCGTTCATCGTCAATTCTCTCCGTATTCTGTCGCGACCATTTCCGCGATCTCTTCTATGTTTCTTTCGGTCATATCGATGTGGATCGCATCGCAATATTGCTTGAACCAGGTTACCTGCCGTTTCGCATAGTTCCTCGTGTTTTTCTTGATCAATTCGATGATCTCGGCGTCACTGAGCCCCGCTTCGCGCATCGCCCATTCCTTATAGGCGATCGCCTGCATACATTGCCTGTCGTAGCCGATCCCTCTCGAGAGCAAGCCCTCGACCTCTCCGACGAGTCCGTCCGCGATCATCTGATCCACGCGTTTCTCGATCCGACGATACATCTTTTCACGCGGCATTTCGGTCACGTAGAAGCGATAAGGATATTTGGGAGAAGTGAGATCATCCTCTTTTTCTCCACCCGTGAGCGCCTTTTCGATCGCTCGCAACACGCGCTTTTCATCGTTTACGTGCAGGCGTGCCGCTGCTTCGGGATCGAGAGCACGCAGCTTTTCGTGCATCTCGTGTTTGCCTTTGAGTTTTGATTCTTCTTGAAGTTTTCGGCGCAGTTCGGCGTCGTATTCTCCCGAGAAAGACAGATCGTACAAAACAGCGTTGATATACAGTCCCGTCCCGCCGCAAAGGATAGGCACCTTTCCCCTTGCCGCGATCTCATCGATCAAGGCTGACGCCTTTTTCTTATAATCCGCTGCGGTGAATGGATCGGTAGGCTCCACGATGTCGATCATATAGTGCGGGATCGCCTGCATTTCCTCTTGCGTGATCTTCGCCGTACCGATATTCAGCCCGCGATAGATCTGCATCGAATCGGCTGAAATGATCTCGCCGCCGATCTTTTTGGCTACGGCGACGGCGAGTGCCGATTTTCCCGTTCCCGTTGCGCCGCCGATGATCAATAACGATTTCATACGATCCTCTTAAAGAGTTTTTCCAGGTCTTTCTTGGTATAGACGAAATACGCGGGTCGACCGTGCGGGCATTGCATCGGGATGCCGTCCTTAAAATAAGCCGTCATCAATTCGGCGATCTCCTCATCGGTCAAATAGGTGTTACCCTTGATCGAACTGCGACATGCGGCGTAAGCGAGGCGATCGCGAATGATCCTATCTTCCTTTTCCGCCGCGTCGGACAAAATATTTTTCACGAGCGCGTCCAGGTCGATCTCCTTGAGGATCTCGGGGATCGCCAACAGTTTGAATTGATCCTCTCCGAAGGGAACCATCTCCACGCCGATACGAGACAACGCCTCGAGTTTTCCTTCGACGATCGGATATTCGTCGGGGGAAACCGTGACGATCAGCGGGATCAAAAGCGGTTGCACCGCAACGCCTTTATCGAACTCCGCAGTCAATCTGTCGTAACGCAAGCGCTCGACGGCGGCGTGCTGGTCGACGATGATGAACTTATCTCTGTATTCGAGCAACAAGTAAGTGCCGAATACTTGTCCGATCACGCGATACATCTCCTTGGTCTCGCTGAGTTCGGATTGGACGATCTCGCTTTTTGCGGTAGCCTCGCGCACCTTTTGAAGATTCTCCCTCATTCCGGTCAAGATGGGGGTATCCTCGTGAAAATCCTCTTGCGACGAACCGATAAAGGGATCAAAAGCAAACTTAGGCGCCGGCTCTGCCGTTTGCACAGAGGAAATCGAAATCGGCTCCGACACGGGAGCGATCGGCGTTTCCGCTTCGTCCGAGATCGTATCGAATTGAAATCTGCGTTCCGTAAGATCCTTTTCGACGGCGTCTTTGATCGCATGATAAACGGCTGAAAATACTCGATCTCCGTCGCTGAAACGCACCTCCGCTTTGGTCGGATGGACGTTCACGTCGATCTCCGAAGGATCAAGGTCGATCTTGAGCACGGTAACGGGATAATTCCTCTTCATCAAATATTGCTGATAGACGGTTGAGATCGCCGTCGTGACGTGTTTATTGTCGCAGACCCTGCCGTTCACGATCGCGATCTGATAGGTTCGATTCATCTTAAAGTAGGTGCTTCTGCTGGCAAACCCCGTTACGGTTATGCCGTTTTTCGTAAAGTCCAAAGGAAGAAGGTTTTGCCAAACGTCCTCGCTGAAGATCGAACGAATCGCCTCGCCGAGCCCCGTACCTTCCGAATGATAAATGACGCCCTTGTCATCCGATAAGGTGATCGAAAGAGTCGGATTGGCAAAGATCAGCTTGATCACGGTGGACTTGATCTCCGCAAGCTCTCCCGCAGGCGTCTTCAAGAACTTCAGACGGGCGGGCGTATTGAAAAAGAGATTCGAAACGCGCATCTCGGTACCGCGATTCATTGCGGCGATCCCCTCTTCGGAAACCTCTCCACCGCGGAGTTTCAGAGTATTCCCCATTTCGTCGAGGTCGGTTTTGGTGCGTATCTCCACCATCGAAACCGACGCGATGCTCGGCAGAGCCTCTCCGCGAAAACCGAGCGTGGAGATCGTCGTAAGGTCTTCCGCCGTGCGGATCTTACTCGTCGCGTGCGGCAAGAAAGCGGTCTTTATATCCTCTTTCTCGATGCCGCAACCGTTATCCAGGACTTTGATCTCGTCCAAACCGCCGTTTTTGACGAAGATCTCGATCACGGTGGCTCCCGCGTCGATCGCATTCTCCGTCAACTCTTTGACGACGGACGCGGGACGTTCGACGACTTCGCCCGCCGAGATCTTATTATAAACGCTACTGTCCAGTTTTACGATCTTCATCCCTTCACCCTCGCGACCAGATCCGCCAAGATGGAGAACGCCT
>JAFZZX010000055.1 GCA_017615515.1 Clostridia bacterium | reverse complement strand
TTCTCGCGCGCGGGTTGATTTCGGTGCATACTTTAAGTTATAATAAATATTGACCCGCCATAGCGGGCAAAGGCGAGCAGATGAAATACAAGTTGATCACAAGTGATTTTGACAATACGATCTTCGACGGCGAGCGGGTCTCTCCGCGCGTCCTCAAGGCGATCGCCGATTATCGGCGCGCAGGCGGCAGATTCGTCGTGGCGACGGGGCGCGTCTTCGAGTCCATTCGTCCCCGCGTGCCGGAGATCGGCGCGGACGACGAGGTCATCGCCTGCCAAGGCGGCGCGATTTACAAGGCGTCCACCTGCGAGGTGCTGGATCGCTTCCCCTTGACCCCCGAGATCGCGATGAAGGCGGTGCGCTACTACGAGAAGCGCGGCGCGGTCTGTCACGCCTATCTCGACCGCGAGTTTTTCGTCGCGGAGAAGAATCCCCTTTCCGAGAAATATGCCGACTTTTGTTGCGTTCGTCCGACCTATCTCGGGCGTCCGCTCAGTTCTTTTTTGCCCGAAATGCCCGTGACCAATAAGATCATCGCGATCCTGGACGAACGGGAGATCGACGACGCGCTCACAGAGCTTGCCGCCATTCTCGGACCGACGGCGGAAGTCACGAAGAGTTCGCCGATCTTTCTCGAGGTCACTTCGGCGCAGGCGGGCAAGGGCAATTGTCTCGTCGCTCTCGCGCGTCGTCTCGGCATTCCCGTCGAGGAGACCGTCGCCGTCGGCGACAACCTGAACGACCTGTCGATGGTGAAGGCGGCGGGTCTCGGCGTATCGGTCGGCAACGGCGTTCCGCAGCTGAAAGACGCCGCCGACCTGGTCGTCCCGTCGATTCAGGAAGACGGCGTAGCCGACTTGATAGATCGAATTATAAACGACGAACTGTAGATTTGATTCTTTTGCGTGTAATACCGCGAAAGATTATTCGGTTTTTTCTCAAGACTGCGGAGAAATGTGCAGTGGCGAGGCTCGACGAGCGCAGACGAATGAGCGTACTCCTTGTACGTGATTTCGTGGGCGCGATGGCAGAAACAAAGCCAATGTGCGTTTATGCGCAGTCGCATAGGAGGGCTATATGCTTGGACGTTACAACAAACAAAAAGAAGAACAGGAAAGCCGCGCCGTATCCGCCGCCGATTTCGCGTCGACGCTCGGTCTGACCCCCGTCGTGATGAACGAGGGCGCGGAGCTGTCCTTTCAGACCTCGGCGATCTGTCGCCCGGGGCTTTTCCTCGCGGGGTACGAAAAGTTTTTCGCAGGTTCGCGCGTCATCGTATTCGGTTCCGCGGAGATGAGTTTCGCGACGACCCTCGACAAGGAGGTGCTTGCGGAGCGCATTGACAAGATGTTCTCCCTCGGCGTTCCCTGCGCGGTCATCGCACGCGGCATCAAGCCGCCCGCAGAGTTTATCAAGGCGGCTACCGCCCGCGCCGTTCCTCTGTTTACCTCCTCCGAGATCACGGGGCAGGTCGCCGCGAAAATCAGCGACTACATCACCCGCGCCCTGGCAGAAGAGATCACATTGCACGGCGTCCTCGTGGACGTCGCGGGTATGGGCGTCCTCTTGACCGGCGAGAGCGGCATCGGCAAGAGCGAAGTCGCCTTGGAACTCGTCCATCGCGGGCATCGTCTCGTCGCGGACGACAGCGTGATCATTCGTCGTTCGGGCAATATCCTGATCGGGTCTTCACCCGAATTGATCCGTCATATGCTCGAGATCCGCGGCGTGGGCATCATCAACGTCGAGCGGATGTTCGGCTCGGTCGCCGTCCGCGTCAATAAGTCGGTGGATGCCGTCTTCGAGCTCGTGGACTGGGACGACGACGAGAGTTACGAGCGCATCGGGTCGGAGAGCGAAACGCAAGAGATCTTGGGGGTCGCTCTTCCGAAACTTGAGATCCCCGTGAAAGCGGGCAGAAACCTTTTCGTCGTGATCGAGGCCGCGGTCGCCGCGCTCCGCTTAAAGGAGATGGGCTACACCGCGCACGAAGAGCTCGAGGAGCGCTTAAAGAAAGCAAACAAATGACCCCCTCGCCATATACTATACCGAATCGGGAGGGTATATGGACGAGTTTTCGAGTAGGATCCATCGCTTAGGCGTACGCATTTTCGAGGGCGTCTCGGGTAGATCGCTGACCACGTTCGGCAGCGGCGGCGCCGTCAGATATCTCGCGTTGCCCCACGGAGAAGAGGAGATCCTCTCTGTGATCGCTGCGGCAAGGGATGAGGATATCCCCTATCGGGTGATCGGCGGCGGCAGTAACGTACTGCTCCCCGACCGAGGCTACGACGGCTTGCTCGTCAAGCTCCCCGCCGAGGAACCGATCCGACGCGTGGGCAACCTCGTGACGGTGGGCGCGGGCGTCAAGATGCCCGCCCTCGCGCGATTTTTGTCGGCGTGCGGTCTGTCGGGTGCGGAGTTCGCCTGCGGCATTCCGGGCACGATGGGCGGGGCTGCAGCGGTCAATGCGGGCGCATTCGGGCAGAGCCTCTCCGATCTCCTCGTCGAGATCAGGGCGGTATCGAAGGACGGCGAGCGCGTCGTCTTGTATCCCCGCGACTTGGATTACGGCTATCATCGGGCGAGTGTTCCCGAGGGGGCTATCCTCTCGTCGATGACCCTTCGCCTGACCGAGAGCGAGGAAGGGACGATCAAGCAAAGGATGCGTGAAATGCGCGAGAGGCGATCTCGCACCCAACCGAGGGAGCCCTCTGCGGGGAGCGTGTTTCGCCGTGTGGGGGAGACGCCCGCCGCGATCTACGTCGAAGGGACGGGGCTGAAAGGCACGCGGATCGGGGGCGCATTGCTCTCGCCCGTGCATTGCAATTTTATCGTGAATACGGGCGGCGCGACGAGCGAAGAGTATTTCGCCCTCGCGGAGAAGGTTCGAGAGAGCGTCAAGGCGCTGTACGGTGTCTTGCCGGAATACGAGGTGGAAAGGATATGTTGACCGATCGGGAAGTGAAAGAGGAATTGCACGCGCTCGCGTCATCGGGCGTCGGGGACGGCTACGTCTCCGCTCTTTTGACCTTCGGCGGCAGTCTGTGCAGGGACGAAAAGGGGGAATACCTATCCTATTCCACGCACGACTATCGTCTGGCGTGGGAGCTTGCGTCCTACCTTGCCGATCAATACCGTTATCACGCGGAAGTCCACATCGTCGACCCGGGCGACAAGCGTCGCAATCGCGTCTATTGTGTCGAGATCCGCGGCAGGATCGGGCTCGAGCTCTTGTCCGACCTCGGCAAAGCCAAGCTTCTGGGCGGCAAGATCGTTTCACTCGATCTCGGCGTCAAACCGAATCTGCCCGCAACGCAGAGCGTGGAGGAATACGTGCGCGGCGTCTATCTGTCCGTCGGTTCGATCTCGCGCGCAGCGGAAGGATTGCGGCTTGAATTGACGTTTGAACTCGAGACCGACGCGGACGCATTCGCTGCTCTCCTGCAACGCGAAGGGGTCACCCTCGGCAAGTCGGGGAAATCGGGACGATACGTCCTCGCCACACGCAAAGGTGAGACCATCTCGGATTTCTTTATCAAGACGGGCGCGAGCAAGATCGTATTCGTCTTGCAGGACATGCTCGTCAAGAAGCTGATGGAGAACAAGACGGCGCGCGCGGGGAATCTCCTGCTTGCGAATACCGACAAATCGGTCTCGGCGGCGATCCGTCAATACGAAGACGCTGTCACGATCCGCGACGGTACGGGCGGCTTTATCGGCGTGCCGAAGGAGATCAGGGAAGTCGCCGAAGCGCGCATCGAACGCCCCGACGCCTCGATCGCGGAGCTCGTCGCCGCCTTGCCCGGCAAGATCACCAAGAGCGGATTATATCACAGGTTGCAAAAGATGCACGATCTGGCTGAAAAGATCAGGGAGGAACGCAAATGAAAAGCAGTATCAAGGCAAAAGCCGATCTGACCCTCGCCCTCGCGAAGAAGGTGGCGGAGTGCGCCGCTAAGTGCGTCTCGGACATTCGCGTACTGGCGGGCAATAAGAGTGCGAACGCTAAGAGCTTAATGGGCGTGATCGCCCTCTCCTATAAGAAGGGTGCGGATCTGATCCTCATTGCCGAGGGGAGAGACGCCGCCCACGCGATCGAAGAATTGAAGAAACTACTGTAAACGGAGAAAGAGATGAGAGATTTCGTTCACTTGCATTTACACACGGAATACAGCCTCTTGGACGGCGCGGCGAGGATCAGTCGCGTGTTCGAGAAAGCGCGCGCCCTCAATATGCGCGCCGTCGCGATCACCGACCACGGCAATATGTACGGCGCGGTGGATTTTTATAACGCGGCGCAGGCGGACTTCGAAGAGGTCGTCAAAAAGAAGATCATCGAGGAGAAAAAGGCGCAGGGCGTGGAACTCTCGCCCGACGACGTTTTCCCGAGCGAAGAGGACTATCAACGCTTCAAGGATCTCAAGATCAAGCCGATCATCGGTTGCGAGTTCTATATGACCGACGATCTGAACGTAAAGGAGCGCAGCAGCCAAACCTATCACCTGATCCTACTTGCGAAGGATCTTACGGGATATTATAACCTGTGCAAGCTGAATAGCATCGCCTGGGTCAAAGGCTTTTATACCCATCCGAGGATCGACTTCGAGGCGCTGAAAGCCCATTCCGAGGGGTTGATCTGTCTGTCCGCTTGTATCGCGGGCATTATTCCGCGCGCGATCTGCCGCGACGAACTCGACCGCGCGAGAGACCTTGCGTTGTGGTTTAAGGGTGTTTTCGGCGAGGACTTCTATTTCGAGGTGCAGAATCACGAGATCCCCGAGGAGAAGAAGGTGGTCGTGAACCTCATCAAGATGGGGCGCGAACTCGGCATCAAACTCGTCGCGACCAACGACGTGCACTATGTGGACAAGGGTGACGACGAGATGCAGGACGTCTTGATCTGCATCGGCACCGCCCACTACATAGACGACGAAATGCGGATGCGTATGAACGGTCCGTACTACTATTTCAAGAGCGGCGAGGAGATGGAAGAGCTCTTCCCGAATCTCCCCGAAGCGCTCGATACCACCCTCGAGATCGCGGAAAAGTGCAACGTAGACATCAAGTTCAAGATGCCCCTTTTCCCTCCCTACGTTCCCCCTAAAGGAGAGAAGCCGGGAGACTACTTGAGAAGACTTGCGTACGAGGGTATCGTAAAGCGCTATCCCGTCATCACGGACGAGATCAAGGAGCGCATGGAATACGAGCTCTCGGTCATCATCAAGATGGGATTCGCGGAGTACTATCTGATCGTTTGGGACTTCATCGATTACGCCCGTCGAAACGACATTCCCGTCGGCGCGGGGCGTGGTAGCGGCGTCGGCAGTATCATCGCCTATGCGATCGGCATCACGAACGTCGACCCTCTGCGCTACAACCTTATTTTCGAACGCTTCCTGAACGTGGAGCGCGTGTCCAACCCCGACTTCGATATCGACTTCTGCATGGAAGGCAGAGAGCAGGTCATTCAATACGTGCGTGAGAAGTACGGCTACGAGCGCGTCACGAGGATCATCACGTTCGGTACCCTCGCCGCCAAACAGGCGATCAAGGACGTCGCTCGCGTCTATCGCGTGCCCTACGCGGACGTGGACAAGCTTGTGAAAATGCTTCCCGACGGCAACGTCAAG
>JAFZZX010000054.1 GCA_017615515.1 Clostridia bacterium | reverse complement strand
CGTTCGAATAAAGAAATCTATACAGTTTAGGAGGATACTATGGGTTCTACAGTTATGGCGGGTGATTTCCGAAAGGGCGTCACCTTCGAGATGGAAGGCAAGGTTTATACGATCGTCGACTTTATGCACGTAAAGCCGGGCAAGGGTTCCGCATTCGTTCGCACGAAGCTTCGCAACGTGATAACCGGAGCGGTCACAGAAACGACTTTCAACCCGACCGACAAGTTCGACGCGGCGCACATCGAGCGCAAGAATATGGAGTATCTCTACACCGACGGCGAACTCTATTATTTTATGGACGTTGAGACCTACGAACAGCTCCCCTTGAACTTCGAGCAGGTCGAGGACGCGCTGAACTTCATCAAGGAGAACTCGCAGGTCACGGTTTCCTTCTACAAGGAAAAGGCGTTCTCCGTTGAGCCGCCCAACTTCGTTGAGCTCCTCATTACGATTTGCGAGCCCGCCGTTAAGGGCGACACCGCCACGGCAGGCACCAAGCCCGCGACCCTCGAGACCGGCTACAAGATCCAAGTCCCGATGTTCGTCAACGAAGGCGACGTGATCCGCGTCGATACCCGCACCGGCACCTATATGTCCCGCGTGTAATTCAATTCTGACAAAAGGATCCCGAGGTCTTTGCCTCGGGATCTTTTTATTGGGTTTTTCTTTTTATTGTTCGTTGATTCAGTTTTTGATCACGACGTTCTCGGTCTGGACGACGATGCCTTGCGTATATTCCTTTATGGACTTCGCGACGTTGAAGAAGTGGTCTGCGATACGCTCGAGGTCGTTGAGGAGCGAGAGGAAGACAGCGCCGTTTTCGACGGTACATTCCTTGTTTTCCAGTCTTTCGATATGCGCGGCGGAGAGCTTTTCCTTCATTTCGTCTACCGAATCCTCGTAGATCTCGGCTTGGAGCAGGGCGTTGAGGTCTTGCGTGTTGAAGGCTTGCACGGTCGAGAGATAGAGGTTGGAGATCGCATTGACGATCTCTTTCAGTTCGTCTATCGCCGCAGGAGAGAACTTGCTGCCGTCGTCGCTGAGACGCTGAGTGTATTCCATAATATTCTCGGCATAGTCGCCGACGCGCTCAAGGTCGGTGATGACGTGATAATAGGTCGCGATGATCTGTTCGTCTTCGTCCGATATGTTCATCGAGCTGACGCGCACGAGGTATTTCGCGATCTCGCGATTGAGGAAGTTGATCTTTGCTTCGCGTCTGTCGAATTCGTCCTTTTTAGAGAGGTCGACGGCGATGATGCTATCCATCGAGAGGAGATAATTCTTGTAAGCGCGTTCCGCCATATAGCAGATCTCACGCTTGCATTCGCCGACCGCGATTGCGGAGTTTGCAAGGAACCTTTCGTCAATATAGCGCAAATGCAACTGGTCGTCTTCGTTTTTGGATTTCTTTTCGGGAACGATCTTGGAGACCAGCTTGACGAGCGGGGTGATGAAGGGCACGAGCAGCGTGGTCGTCGTCAGGTTAAATACCGCGTGGAAGATCGCGATGCTGTAGGCGATCTTGCTGACGTCATCGCCGAAGAGGACGCAGTCGATCAGCCAGGAACGAAGCGGCGCGATGAAGAGCAGGCAGAAGAAGATCAGCGTGCCGAAAAGGTTGAACATCAGGTGGAACATCGCCGCGCGCACCGAATTGGTGTTGGCGCCGATCGAGGCGATCAAGGAGGTAGCGCAGGTGCCGAGGTTCATGCCGAGGACGACGTAGATCGCGCTTTGCAGGTCGATCAATCCCGCGCCTCCGGTTTCGATGCCGCTGGTCGCTAGGACGATCAAGATCGCCGTCATCGTCGTGGAACTTTGCATTATGGCGGTCAAAGCCGCGCCGAGCAAGAGTAGCAAGAAGGGGTTTTTCACTTTCCAGAACAGGTCGTTGATGCCGGGAGCGCCTTCGATGATCAGGTTCATTGACACCTTCATCACGTTCATTCCGACGAAGAGCAGTCCGAACCCGATCAAGATATAGGAAATGACTTTTACGAAAGGCTTTTTGCAGAAGAGCAACATCGCGATGCCGATGAAGGCAAGGGCGGCAAAGATCTCGGTGATCGGCAGGGATTGCAGGGAGAGCATTAGACCCGTAACCGTCGTGCCGATATTCGCGCCCATGATGATGGATGCCGCTTGGAAGAGGGACAAAATGCCCGAATTGACGAGACCGACGACCATAACGGTGGTTGCCGCGGAACTGTGTATCACCGCGCTGACCGCGCCGCCGACGACGATCCCCTTGAAACGATTGGAACTCAGGCGTGAAAGCGCCACGCGCATCTTTTTACCCGACGCCTTCGTGAGGTTGTCGCTGAGAACCTGCATGCCGAACATCATCGCGCCGAGGCCGGCAAGAAGCAATAATACGTTTTTCGCTATTTCCCATCCATTCATACTACTATTATTATAAAAATATTTATTTTTACTGTCAAATCGTTAAAAGCAAAAAATATCGATCCGTAAAGTATTGTTTGTCGGCGCCAAATAGGATATAATGAAGATATGAAATTACTTCTCCTTGATAGTAACAGTTTGATCAACCGCGCCTTTTACGCTCTGCCGAATCTCAGGGATCGGAGCGGGCGCTATACGGGCGCGCTTCACGGCTTCGTTTCGATGCTGGCGGGACTGATCAAGAGCGAGCGCCCGACCCATATCGCGGCGGCATTCGACGTGCATCAGCCGACTTTTCGCCACCTAAAATACGACGGATATAAGGCGACGCGCCATCCGATGCCTGAAGAATTGCGCGTTCAGGTCCCCGCAATGAAGGAGCTCTTGACCGCGATGGGGATCCGCGTCGTGGAACTCCCCGGCTACGAAGCGGACGACGTGATCGGCACTCTTGCCGAGCGTAGCACGATGCCCACGGTGATCGTCAGCGGTGATAAGGACGTCTTGCAGCTCGTTTCGGACAAGACGACGGTGCTACACACCAAACGCGGCATCTCGGACGTGATCCGCTATACGCCCAAAGTGCTTGCCGAAGAGGGCTTGACCCCGAACGGCGTGATCGAAATGAAAGCCCTGATGGGCGACCATTCCGACAATATCCCCGGCGTACCCGGCGTCGGAGAGAAGACCGCGAAAGAACTGGTCACGACCTACGGGACCATCGAGAATCTTTACGCCCATTTGGATGAGATCAAGGGGAAACTCCGTGAAAAGCTCGCCGACGGCAGAGAAAGCGCCGACTTTTCCCATTGGCTCGCGACCATCGAGCGCAATGCGCCGCTTCCCATGTCGGACTCCCTCGAAGAGTTCCGTTTCTCCGAGCCGTTACCCTATGCGGCGAAGAAACTGATGGACGGCTACGACTTCCGTAAACTCCTCGATCGGTTCACGTTCGCCGATCCCTTGGCGTCGGATCTTTCCTCTCGGGAGATCGAGCGGATCGAGATCTCGGACGAGCCGTCACTCGACGCGTTTTTGAATGAGTGCAAGAGGGTGAAGACCATCGCCTTTTGCGTATCGGATGACCACGTCGATCTTGCTTGCGACGAGACGAGAAACCTCTCCGTGCGCTATGCCTACGACCTTTTCGGCGAGTCCCTTTCCCTTGAAACGATCCTTTCCAAACTACGCGCGCTCCTATCCGAGCCCGATATGCACGTGACGGTATTTGACCTCAAGGCTACCTATCGTTTGCTCGAACTGTCCGAAAAGGAACTTTTCGCCGCGGACGACCTGATGCTGATGGCGTATATCGCAGATTGCGGCGAGAGTTATGAGTCTCCCGCCGATCTGATCCGCCGCTACGGCTTGCCCGAGGACTGTCTTGCCGCAGGGCTGGTGGCGCTTGCGGGTAGTTTGCGGGATAAGATGCGCCAAGCACGCTCCCTCGAGGTCTACGAGCAGATCGAGTTGCCCCTCGTTCCCGTGCTGTATGATATGGAAAAGTCGGGTTTCCGAGTGGACCGCGCCGCTCTCGACGAGCTGACGGAGCGCTATTCTGCCGAACTCGATACCGTGCAGGGCAATATCTACGCCCTCGCCGGACATTCCTTCAACGTCAATTCGCCTAAGCAACTTGCGGAAGTTCTGTACGACGAACTCCATTTGCCCGCGGGCAAAAAGCGCAGTACGAGCGCGGATGTGCTTTCTTCGCTTGAGGAATTGCACCCGATCGTCGATCTGGTCTTGCGTTATCGTACCTTGTCCAAGTTGATTTCGGTCTATTTGATCGGTATGAAGACGATGATCGATTCCAAGGGGCGCATCCATACCCTCTTTAACCAGGCGATGACCTCGACGGGCAGGCTCTCATCGTCCGAGCCGAACCTACAGAATATCCCCGTACGCGAGGCGGAGGGGCGTGAAATACGCGGCGCTTTCATTCCGAGCGACGGCAACTTGCTGATTTCCGCCGATTATTCGCAGATCGAACTGCGTTTGCTCGCCGATTTCTGCGGGGACGAGAGCTTGATCGACGCTTTCAAGCGGGGAATGGACATTCACGCGGCGACGGCGGCAAAGGTCTTCGGCGTCGAGGAATCCGAGGTCACAAGCAAGATGCGTCGCGACGCGAAGGCGGTCAATTTCGGCATCATTTACGGGATCAGCGACTTCGGTCTGTCCAAAAACGTCGGCTGTTCGGTTCGTGAGGCGCACGCCTTCATCGAGAAATATCTCGCTTCGTATCCCAAAATCAAGGAATATATGAGCGCTTCCGTCGCTTTTGCGAAGGAAAACGGCTACGTCAAGACCAAGATGGGGCGCATACGCAATTTGCCCGAGATCACCTCGTCCGACCATAATATTCGCGGATTCGGCGAACGCGCCGCGATGAATATGCCGCTCCAAGGCACCGCCGCAGACATTATTAAGCTGGCGATGATCGGCGTCTATAATGGGCTCAAGAAGGCAGGGCTTTCCGCGAAGTTGATCCTGCAAGTACACGACGAATTGATCCTTGATTGTCCCGTCGGCGAGGTCGAAGCCGCAAAAGAAGTGTTAAAACGCGAGATGGAGAACGTGATCTCTCTTCAAGTGCCGCTGACGGTTTCGGTCGCGGTCGGAAAGAACTGGAAAGAGGCGAAATGATGTTGCGCGTCGCGATTTCGGGTGGGATCGGCAGCGGAAAGAGTGCCGTAACTGCGATTTTACGCTCTCTCGGAGCGAAAGTGGTCGTTGCCGACGAGGTGAACGCCGCTTTGCTCCTTGATCCGTGCTACGTTGATAGGATCGCGGATATTTTCCCGTCTGCGGTGCATAATCATAGTATCGATAAAAAGGAACTTGCGTCCATCGTCTACGGTGACGAATCCAAACGGCGGCTTCTGATGGACGTCGCCCATCCCTTGATCTTCGACAGAATGTTTGCCGCATATTCGGATGAGCCGATCGTCTTTTACGAAGTTCCGCTCCTCTCGGAATGCAGAGATCGATTCGATCTCGTCTGGTACGTTGATGCCGAAGAGTGCGCCAGAGTTCGACGCATTATGGATCGAGACGGCGTCAGCGAGGAAAGGGCGAAACGCGTCGTATTTCTCCAAAGGGCAGAGGATTCCATTCGGGATACGGCTGACGTCGTGATCTCGAATCGCTACGACCCGGACGATCTTCGCAAGACGGTGACGGAGCAATATTATCTTATATTAAAGCAATTTTCATAATAATAACGCTATTTTTACTCTTATTTTGTACTTTTTCGTGTGATCTTGGGGCGATGCGCTATGCCGATATGATCCGAGGATCTGCCGTTGAGTTTGGCGTAGAACCCGCCTTGATCTTTGCCGTTTGTGAGGTGGAGAGCCACTTCAATCCGCGCGCGCTATCTCCTACAGGCGCCGTTGGGATCATGCAGATCATGCCATCCACGGGCGAGTGGATCGCTTCACGGCTGGGGGTGGCGGACTATCATGAAGAGGATCTATACGATCCGACGGTCAACGTTCGTTTCGGTACGTATTATCTTTCGTATT
>JAFZZX010000053.1 GCA_017615515.1 Clostridia bacterium | reverse complement strand
GCGCCAAGCAATTGAAAGGGATATGGATAACGAAACCGTCCCTATCGATGATGTCATTCGCGAAAAAATCGCCGCCGCCTATTACGGTTGCACAACGTGGGAAGCCGTTTCGGAAAAACTGGGAATCGAGTTTCCTCCCATAAAGCCAACAAAGCGCAAATGATTTTATTAAAGAGGGATCTAAAAGCCCCCTTTTTTCTTGATTGATATTTTTGCAATATGGAATATCCCGATTGAACTTGACAAATGGCGTATGAATATGGTATTTATATATTGAAAACGATTTTAGAAAAGAGGTGCGAGACGCGCCGAAGGAGTGAAAAATGAAAGAAAACAAGGATTTGAACTGCACCGTTTTGCGTGGCGAGGATAAGATCGGGGAAAACCTGATCGAGATAGAAAAAGCAGGCACAAAAGTCCTCTTGGAGTGCGGAACGCCGATTTTTCCTTGTAATTCCACGCCCCTTGTGGAGGAATACGTTTGCAAAGAGCACTATTCGGCAATTATCATTTCGCACTTTCATGCGGATCATAGCGGTTTGCTTAACGTACCGCTTGCCGCAGATACGATCTTTATGGGGAAGGTCACTTTTGAATATTTGCAAGAAAGGGGTGCGATTTGTCAAGAGAACGCCCGCAAGGTCGCATTTATGCAAAGCGAAGAATCTTTTTCCGTTGGAGAGATGAAATTCACCCCGCACCTTTGCGACCATTCCGCTTTTGATAGTTATATGATCGAGGTCTCGGACGGCAAAAAGACCATCCTGTACACGGGGGATTTCCGTTCTAACGGCAGAAAGTCCTTTTCCGCTCTGCTCGGCAGACTCCCTTCGAAAGTGGACTTGCTGATCTGTGAAAAGACCATAGATTCTCCTCAAAACATGACCGAGCGGGAATTGGAAGAAAAAGCCGTTGCGATCATGAAGGAGCACAAGGAAATCTTTCTCATCCAGAGTGCAAGCAATTTGGATCGAGCGGTGAGTTTTTACCGCGCTAGCAAAAAGACGGCTACACCTTTTTTGATGACGCCCATCCACGTGCAAACGTTGCGCCACTATGATACTGCGCCCAACCCGAAGACCTTTGCCGACGTTTACGAATACTTCCCGCGCAAGCAGAGCCCGGACGTGCACGACCTTGAGAAAAAGAAGTACGGCGAAAAGGTGATTGGACGGGACGCTATCTCAAAACTCGATAGATTTTGCATGATGATTTCGATGAATATGGAGGACTATCTCCAAAAACTCGCCGAACTTCGTGACCTTTCGGGCGCGGTCGTGATATATTCCATGTGGTCGGGCTATAAGCAGGAGAACGAAGCGTTTTTCGAAAAGTTGCGCGATCTCGGCGTTCAGGTTGTCGATCTGCACACGTCGGGACACGCGGATGGCGGCGCGATAGAGGCATTGATCGAACGCACGAACCCGAAAGAGATTCGCTACGTCCACACAGAAAAACCTAAAAAGGAGAAAACGGAAATGCTAGTATTTGATACCGATGATTTCTTACGTACATACAAGGGCAAGCGCTCCTTCGTCGAAGGCTCCCCTTATTTTGAGACCTTCCTCAAAAGTTTGGAAGACCTCGAACTATATGACAAGATCCGCTTTTGCAACGACGTTCTTCAAATCCCGCCCGTTTATACCTTCGTAAAGTATTACAAAGACGTCTTTACGACAGAACTTTCGACCGTCGAAAAACAAGGGCTGGGCGCTTGCTTCGGATATCTCTTTCAAAAGATATGGGGGTACGCTAAATCGGTCCCCGTTTGGGCGGGCGATAGGCGCACGAATATTAAGAATGCAAGTTACTTCTTGAAGCAGGAGCAACTCAACGTATTCCACGTTGAGAACTCCGTCGAAAAGCTGCGCGAGCGTATCGAAAAACGCCTACCCCAAAGCGCGCTCACTTTTGAGATGAAAAAGAGGATCGAAGAAGAGCTCACAGTTATAGAAAAAACAGATTCGGCCGACTTGTTTTTGTTCTTAGCGGATGAAACAAAGTGGCTGAAGGAGCACGACATCCTTTTCAGTGCTCGCGGTACTTTTTATCCGTCCTTTTACATCGCATATCTTTTCGGGATCACCGAGTTTGATCCGATGCGGTGCGACATTGCCCCTCAAACGGAGATTCGCGTGTCGAACGTTGATATCGACGTAGAAGCGAACGGATGCGGCGTATTCATGCAGCACCTACTTGATACCTACGGAGAAAACCTCGTCGTGAGTAATTGCTCGGTGAACGTGATGAAGCAATCCGCGCTTGACGAGATCAAAAAGGGAGAAAAGCAGAAAGGAAAGCCGAGCTATGGCGCCTTTTCGGATGGAGCCGTTTATCTTGCTATGCAGGAAAAGCAGCTTTTGCCGCCTTGGTTCACCATGGAAGAGATCCGCCTAAAAAAACCGCTCGATCTGCGCGCTCTTACCGCGTGTATTGACCCCATCGTCAAAGTGACGGAGAAGAACAGGGCACACCATTTGTGCTACGCGGTGCTATACTACAAGCTCGCTTATTTGCGCCTTCTTGAGCGGAAATAATATTATTCAGTAATATAATCCGTATCGAAACAGGTTGCGTTACGTTCACCACAGCTTGTTTTTGTCCCGGTTGCAAGCAGCTATTGATGATAAGACGCGGAGAAATAAGAGAAAATCACGTTGACCATGGCGAGGCGCGATCAAGCGCGTCACGTATTGACCGAATCTCACGAGAAATGATATACTGCCGATAGGACGCCCGCCGCAGAGGCAGGGGAAGGAGAGAATATGGAAGAGATTGTATTGAATGACGGCGTGGTGATCCCGTCGGTTGGGTTCGGTGTATTTCGCGTCCCCTCGGACGGCAGTACCTATCGGGCGGTCAGAGAGGCGCTCGACGCGGGTTATCGCCACATCGATACCGCGATGGTGTATTACAACGAGGAAGAGGTTGGCAAGGCGCTCCACGACAGCGGCATTCCGCGCGAAGAGATCTTCCTGACGTCCAAACTGTGGATCACGCATTTCGGCTACGAGCGGGGAAAGCTCGGCATAGAGCGCTCGCTCCGAAAACTCGGCGTGGATTATATCGACCTCTACCTGATCCATCAACCCTACGGGGACGTCGTGGGGGCTTGGCGCGCACTCGAGGAAGGAAAGGCGGCGGGGCGGCTCAGGTCGATCGGCGTCAGCAACTTCACGATCAATCTATGGAATCGGTACGTTACGCAGTTCGACACCCTGCCGAGCGTGAATCAGATCGAATGCCACCCGCTTTCGCAACAGAAGAAACTGCGCGCGTTCCTTGCGGAGAGGGGCGTGGCGGTTGAATGCTGGGGGCCGCTCGGGCAGGGCAATCCCGAACTGTTAAACCACGAATTGCTATTGGGGCTCGCGAAGAAATACGGCAAGGACGTGGGGCAGATCATTCTGCGATTCGAACTCGGGGAAGGGCTGATCGTTCTGCCGAAATCCGTGCATTCGGAGCGCATTCGTTCCAATCTCGAAGTCTTTGACTTCGATCTCACCTCGGAGGAGACGGAAGCGATCCGCGCCATTGACAGAGGCGTGCCCAAGCGTGATCCGGAGACCTCGGGCATCCGAGAATATTTGCTCGAAAAATATCCGATCGAGGATTGAGGTGACCTTATGGAAGAAAAAGACCTTTTGAAATTGTCGGCGAAAGAGCTGACCGATCTCGGCGTTTGTCCGACCTGCCTCAATAGGAAATACAACGGCGCGATCTTCGGAGACGATACGGACAAGCGACTTTATCTCGACGACGACATCGAGATCCTTTTCGTCGCGAAACCGCGGGCGGTGGGGCATCTGTGCATTTTGTCGGTGCCGCACTATCACGATATGAGCGAGGCGCCCGACGAGCTGAATGCGAAGATCATGCGATTCGCGAAGGTTCTGATGCGCCTCTTGTGCGAGATCTGTGGTTGCGAGCGGGTGTATCTATGCACGATGTGCGACGGGCCCGCCAATCACTACCACGTGCAATTGATCCCGCGCTACAAGGGGGAGGAACGCGGCAGTCGCAATTTCGTAAAGCCGCGCGGCGAATACGTTTACGATCCTCGCGTCGTCGGGGAGTTCCGCTCGAAACTCGAGGCGTTTTCCAAGGGAGAATAAGGGACGGAATGGCTCCCTGTTCGGCGCGCATACTATCGGTATGAATACGCGCAATATAAAGGATATCAACCCGACGGACAGAATGATCCAAGCCAATAAAGACGAGGCGGACAGCATGCTCTCCTTGTGGGGGCAGAAGCCACGCAAGCACATAAAGAAGAAAAAGATCAAACGTTGACAACGCTTGATCTTTTTGCAAGATTTCGATTTTCGCTTTTTACAGAAACTTCTTCAGCGCCTCGACGGTGCCCGCAAAGAAAGACAGGGTGTCCGAGGCGATGGCGGCGGTCTCGTCGCTGACCGAGATCGCGTTGTCGTGCAGAGAGCGGGTCAGGTCGGTGATGCCCATATTCGTCCCCTTGATCAATTTCTCCGCGATGTTGCTGTTGCTCTTGTCCCCGAAGATCGACAGTTTGACCATCTTTTTTTGCCATTTTTGCTTGAAAGAGCCGTAGCTCTCGGGTTCGATGTCGAGATCCTGCATTTGGCGGCTGATCCGCTCCGAGAGGGCGGCGTATTCCCCGATGAGCTTTTTGACGTAGGCGTTGAGTTCGCCGACAGCCGTCTTTTCCACGACGTCCAGCGATTGCAACCCGAACAGTACCGATTTCATACATTCGTTCAGGAGTTCCTCTTCGTTTTCCGCAAAGATGCGTCGGGTCTTGGTTTGTGTGATCGCGTCCATATTTTTCTCCTTTTTTCAGTAGTATGGACTCGTCTCGCGAGCGCTATTCGTCCCCGCATATTCCGACCCGATCCCGCCTTTTCCGACAAAGGGGGCGGTTCTTCGGCAGATCGGAAGCGGTAAAATGCCCCTATGAAAGCGAAACTGTTGCGTGCGCTCGCTATGGCGGGGATCTCCTTCGCGCTGACCTACCTTTTATCGGCGGCGAAGTTTCCGCTCGGGCTGTCGCCCTTTTATCTCGGCGCCTATACTTCCTTGGTCGTGATGGGGGAGAACTATTTTGCGCTCTCTGTCGCTTATCTCGTCGCGCGTTATCTCGCCGAACCGACGATCTACGGCTTGATCGCGGCGGGGTTCGCGGTGGCGGGCGCGGGCGTCCTTAGGCTCCTGCCGCTGATATTCAAGCGGCGATTTCATTCGTTTTATACGGTAATTTCTGCATTTTCGGCAGAACTGTTGACGATGATCTTTCTGCCGACCAAGGCGATCTTCCTCTTCCTTTCAAACAGCGCGCTCTCGTGTCTGTTCGCGCTCCTTTGTCTGCGGCTCGTGGGGCGGGGCGGACGGCGATTTCTGCGTTTCGGGCGAGAGCTGCCCTTGGCGCTTCTGTTCGCCTTCGCCTTCGGCGCGGGCGCGTACGGCGTCATGTGGCTTGGGGTCACGCCCTATTATTTTTTGCTTGCGCTGTTGCTCCCCCTTTCCGCGCTCCTCGGCGCGGAGGGCGGGTCGATCCCCTTCGCCTTTTCCGTCGGCGCGGCGGCGGTAGCGGGAGATCCCACCTTGCCGATCGGGGCGGCGCTTGCTTGGACAATAGCGGAAGCGACCCGCGAAGAACGGCGGATCGCAGGCTTTGCTTTCCCCGTCGCGGAAGGGGTGTTGTATCTCTTCGGAGCGATCTCCCTTTCTCCCTTGAACTTCCCTATGATGCTCGGCGGCGCCGTCCTTGCCGCCTTCCTGCCCGAGCCCTTCTATCGACGGCTGGGTGCGCGCTTCGGCAAGAGTGAGAGCAGCGCGGCGCACGCCCTCGTGAACAAGGCGCGTCTCGATGTCAGCGGCAAGCTCGGCTACGTCTCGGGGGCGCTTCGCGCGATGTCCGACAGTCTGTATCTGATCGACAGCGACGATCCCGACCGCGCGGCGGAGCGACTGTCGCGTGACTTCTCGCGCGAACTCTGCGCGGGGTGCAAGGGCTATCGTGATTGCTCGGCGCAGGGAGGGGGTGATACGGCGCCCCTCTTTCTGCCGCCCATTCGCCGCGCGCTGGAGACGGGCAGGGCGTCGATCTGCGATCTGCCGTCCTACCTGAATGCGAATTGCCACAAGGCAAAAGAGTTTTTGCGCGCCCTTTCCGAGTCGGCGGAACGCTACGCCACGGAACGGGAACGCGCCGCAGAGGCGCTGTCGGAGCGGGAGAGAATGGCGTGTGAGGCGGAGGGGATCGCGGGCGTCCTCGACGAACTGAGGAAGGAGACCCGTCGCGTGATCGGGTTCGACGGCAAGCGTGAGCGGCGCGTGCTCTCCGAACTGTGGGCGGTGGGGGTCTCCGCCTACGACGCGATGGTGACCGAGGACGAGCAGGGCGTCGGGGTGACCGTCACGATGGACGGCGACCTTGCGGAAGAACCGCGCGTTCTCGGCGCCGTATCTCGGGCGATGGATCGCCGGTTGATCCCGGAGAGCGTCGGCGTGCTCGGCGCGG
>JAFZZX010000052.1 GCA_017615515.1 Clostridia bacterium | reverse complement strand
CTCCTTATCAAAATTCGCTTCATTATAGTCCGCAGTCGAACCCTTTGTCAACCCCAAAAGAAAAAAGTCTTGACAAATCCACCCGTATCGCCGAGAATGAGAAAAGCAAGTGGAGGCGGAAGAATGAGTAAGAGCAGATTGGAAGCATTCAGCGACGGCGTACTCGCAATCATCATTACGATTATGGTCTTAGAGCTCGGACTGCCCGCCGGGGACAAGTTCGGCGACCTATGGGCGCTCGGGCCCACCTTGCTCGGCTACCTGTTGAGTTTTTTCTTCGTCGCGATCTATTGGGTCAACCATCACCTAATCTTCCACGACGTCGAAACGGTCAATCTAAAGATCCTATGGTGCAATATCATCTGGCTTTTTATCATCTCACTGATCCCCTTCACGACCGCTTGGGCGGGCAGATACCCTTCCGCTTGGGCGCCCGTCACCGTCTATTTCGCGGATATGGCTCTCGCAAGCGTTGCCTTCCACGTGATGTACTACCTGATCGCGTGCGAGCACGGCGGGAAAAAATCTTTTCGGCTTGACCTTCGCAGCATCGTGAGTTTGGTCGTCTATACCTTGGCGGCGGGTGTCGGCGCCTTCTGTCCGATCGCCGCGTATATCGTGGTCGCCGCCGTCAGCCTGTGGTGGATCGTGCCGAAAAAGAAGATCAAAAAAGCCCTTGAAAAACCGGCGGAATCCGTCGAAAAGATCGAGTCGGACAAGAGCGAATCCTAAGCATTTCTCCCTATTATTCCAAATAAAAAAAGAAGCCTCGAGAGCATCTCGGGGCTTTTTCATAAAAAAGGCGAAGCCGCCTTTTATTTGCTCTTTTTCCAGATCTTGATCATCTTGCGAACGAGGAAGAGGTTGAAACAATGGCGATCCACCTCGATGTCGCGAAACCTCGTGTCCGACCCCATATCGAAAGAGATCGTGCATAGGTCGGGCGCGTAGGAAGTATTATAGGTGACGTCGTAGATCTCCTTAAAGGGCAACGTGTACGCCACGTCGGCGCCCTGCCCACCGGGGAGAATGCGCTCGATCGTGAAAAAGTCGTTATACTGCGACCCGTCCCCTTCCGCGCGAAGACGTAACATCATCTTTTCTCCGTCGAAACGGATCCAAATCAAACAATCAACTTTTTTGAAACACATATTTTTCTCCTTTGCGACCGTTTTACCCTATTATAGCGCGTAAACCGCCTTCGGTCAATAATCCGCGCCCGATACGACCCGCGTTCGAGATATTGCTTTCGGCAACGCGGGGTGTTATACTGACGAGAGGAGAAAAAGATGCTTTACTGTCAACCGATCGAAAACCTAAACGAGATCCCACCCTTTGCGGGGGATCCGCAATCCGTCTGCCGCGCCCTGCTCTATCACGGAACGAGAAAGGCGTCCGTGACGGCGAATGCGGAAAAGCGCAAGCACCTCGCCGACGCCTGCGAACGCTTTTTGCCCTTTGCGCAACGCTTTGCCAAAGATCCCTTTAACCAAACCAAGATAGACACCTATCGAAGGGAAACGCACGACCGATACGACCTGTTTTGCAAATCGACTTTGCGCCTGTATCGAACGGCAAAGAACTTCGAATACGGCGCTTTCTACCTCACGAACAACGCGGAAAGAGCGATCCGTTACGCCCAAAACGCAGGGGGCGAACTGTGCGAACTCGCCTATCAAAACGCGTTGCCCTTGCTCGATATGGGCATTCCTCTCCCCTCCGAGATCAAAGAGGCGATCGCCGTCATCAAAGCCGAACACTATCTGTACGCCGCGAGCGAGCCGCTGCTGCTGGTCGTAGCGAACTGCGCTTTTTGCGACCTTCGCACCGAAACCAACGCCCCCGTCGAGAAAGAATCCGCAGACCGCTTATCGGAGATGGACATACCGCAGTCTTTTCGTTTGTCGTCCCCGGAGAATTATCCGCTTTACGTCGTTCGGGCGCCGCTCTTCGAGGAATGCAAAAAACTCCGTCGGTAAGCGAAAGGAATAGGCATAAAAAAAGGGCGCCGACGCCCTTTTTTCAATGATTTTTATCTCAATACTTATTCAGTTTGGCGCGGATCGAGGCGAGTTGTTTCTCGACCGACGAGATCGCCGTTCCCCCTTCGGACGTGCGTTTCGCCACGCAGGTCTCGAGGCTGATCTCCTCGTAAAGGTCGGCGTCGAAGGCGGGGGAGCGCTTTTTGTATTCCTCGAGCGGGATCTCCTCGAGCGTGACGCCCTTCGCCGTCGCGTCACGGACGATCTCGCCGACGATCTTATATGCTTCGCGGAAAGGCACGCCCTTCTTCGCGAGGTAATCCGCAAGGTCTGTCGCGTTGATATAGCCCTCTTTCGCCGCCTGCGCCATACGCTCGGTCTTCGCCGTGATCCCCTCGATCATCGGGGCGAAAACGCCGAGGCACGCCTTGACGGTATCCACCGCGTCGAAAAAGCCTTCCTTGTCCTCTTGCATATCCTTGTTGTAGGCAAGCGGTAGGGACTTCAGGACGGTCAGGATCGACACCAGATCACCGTACACCCTGCCGGTTTTGCCACGGGTGAGCTCGGCGATGTCGGGGTTCTTCTTCTGCGGCATGATCGAGGAGCCCGTCGTGAAATCGTCCGAAAGGGTGATGTAACCGAATTCAAAACTCGACCACAGCACGATCTCCTCGGACAGACGGGATAGATGGGTCATCACGAGCGCCAGATCGGCGGAAAGCTCCACGACGTAGTCACGGTCGGAAACGCCGTCCATACTGTTCTCGACGACGCCGTCGAAGCCGAGCGTAGACGCCTCGAACTTTCTGTCCGTCGGGAAGGTCGTTCCCGCAAGGGCGGCGCTGCCGATCGGCGACAGATTCAGCCGCTTGATTGCGTCCTTTATGCGATCCATATCGCGCAGGAACATATAACAGTACGCCGCGAGGTGATGGCCGAACGTCACGGGTTGCGCGCGTTGCAGATGGGTGTAGCCGCTCATAACGGCGCCCTTGTACTCCTCCGCCTTGTCCGCGAGCGCGGCGACCAGCGTCTTCAAAGAATAGACGATCTCTTCCGCGGCGTTCCGCGCATAGAGCTTCATATCGAGGGCGACCTGGTCGTTGCGACTGCGCGCGGTATGCAGCTTCTTGCCCGCGTCGCCGATGCGCGCGATCAGCGCCTGCTCGACGAAGGTATGCACATCCTCGGCGGTCGGATCCACCTCGAGCGCTCCCGACGAGAGGTCGTCCAAAATGCCCGCAAGCCCCTCGATGATCATATCCGAATCCTTTTGAGGGATGATCCCCTGCTTGCCGAGCATCGCGGCGTGCGCGATCGAGCCCTTGACGTCCTCGGTGATCAGCCGCTTATCAAAGGAGATTGAGGCGTTGAAAGATTCCGCCGCCTCGTTGATCTTGCCGCTTGCGCGTCCCGCCCAAAGTTTGCTCATATTACTTCTTCGCCTTGGCGTTTACGATCGCCTGCACCTTGGTCGGCAGACCGTAGAGGGTGATGAAGCCCTTGGAATCGGTCTGATCGTAGTCGCTCTCGCCGAAGGTGGCGATCTCCTCGCTGTAGAGGGAATAGTCGCTCCAAACGCCCGCCTTGATCACGTTGCCCTTGTAGAGCTTCAGGCGGACCTTGCCCGTCACGCATTCCTGCGTCTTGGTCACGAAGGCGGAAAGAGCCTCGCGGAGCGGGCTGAACCATTGCCCGTTGTAGACGAGTTCACCGAAGGTGATCGCGAGCTTCTCTTTCTCGTGCATCGTCAGTTTGTCCAAAGTCACGCTCTCCAGATAGGAATGCGCCTTGTATAGGATCGTGCCGCCCGGGGTCTCGTACACGCCGCGACACTTCATACCGACCAAACGGTTCTCGACGATGTCGATGAGTCCGATGCCGTTCGCGCCGCCGAGCTTATTGAGCGCGAGGATGATCTCCTTCGGGCTCTTTTTCTCGCCGTTCAGCGTGACGGGCACGCCCTTCACGAACTCGAGCTCGACATAGGTCGGCGCGTCGGGCGCGTCGATCGGCGATACGCCCATCTCGAGGAAGCCCTTCTTCTCGTACTGCGGCTCGTTGCCCGTGTCCTCGAGGTCGAGGCCTTCG
>JAFZZX010000051.1 GCA_017615515.1 Clostridia bacterium | reverse complement strand
GCTACGATCGGCTAATAACGGATCATTTGTCGGAGTCGTTCTTCTCCGCCTCTTCTTCCATCTTCGCCTTGTCGGCGTCGGAGAGGATCGCGACGCGGGTGACCGCGGCGTCCTTGCCGGAATAGATGTCGATTTCGGACAGCTTGACACGGTGCATATAGTCGTAGTCGTCGTCCACGATGAAGTAGAAGTAACCCTCGAAATACTCCGCACCGGTGAAGGAAGTCATGACCTTCTCACCCGTCGTGTAGGCGAAGTGCGCATTGGAGAGATTGTCCAGCGGATAGTAGAGGATCACGTTGTCGCTATTGAGGTAGTAGAACGCGCCGTTCTCGACCGCCAAAAGGGTGCTGACGTCCAAATCACCAAAGGTAGAGGGATCGGTGCCGTCGGTGTGATAAATTACCGTATTGGATCCGGTCTTCACGACGCCCTCCGCATAGGAAATGGGGACGATCGAGGACAGATCGGAGGCGGAGAGTCGTACTTCGTTCGCCGCCACGACGCCCGCAAGCGCGGTGCCTGCCGCAAAACGATAGGCATAGGTGCCGACCACCGTACCGGAAGAAGAAGTACCAACGTAAGAAGTCTTGGTATAGTAGATCGCGAGCGCGTTCGCACTCACGGAAGAGGCGACGACGGAGATATTGTACTTGCCGTCCGTATAGGTGTTCTCCCCGATGAGCGCCTTGGCCTCGCCGCCGCGCGGTGCGACCGCGTAGAGAGTATTGGAATTGTCGTAGGACTTCTCGGAGTTCTTGGTGTAGAGGACGTAGTCCGCAACGGGCGTCTCCTTGACGGCGGGATCGTAGGTCTCGTTCTTGATGAAATGCACGGACGCCACGTCTTCGGCGATGCAATCGCCCTTAGCGCTCTTTTTGAACCTCTTGACCGAAAGATCCTTGCTGTAAAGCTTGCTGTCCGCGCTGTCATACCAAACGAGTGCGGAAGAAGTGTACTTATATTTGACGGAAGTATTGTCCACTTCCAAAATCACCTGCGTGCCGGTGCCGTCGATCTTCGTACGCATAAACTGCAACGTATCGGTCTGCACGTTGCCGGAACGATCGATCTCCGCAGAGGGACTGACGTAATAGATCCATTCGCCGAAGATCGAGAAACCGACGTTCTCGGAACTCGCCATCACGGTCTTGGGCACGACGATCACGTAGTCGTCGCCGAGGTTGCCGTCCGCACCGTAACTCACGCGAACGATCGCGCCCTTTACGGGGGTGCCGAACCAGTTATCTTTCGCATTCTCGGTCAGATAATCCGTGTAGCCGTTGACAAAGTACAGATAGCCGCCCTGTTTCACGACCAGTCCGCCGTTGCTCTCGACCTTGTCGTTCGGATTGCCGACTTTCTCCAAAGCGGTAGCCTTGTAACTCTCGCACGCAGCGAGCGACGCAAGCGCGCACACGAGCAGAATCACACCGATCACCAATAAACAAATCTTCTTGCGCATTACCGAATCTCCCGATATAATGTTCTGTCAATTCGGGAATAAGATATTCCCTCGATTAATAATTATAGTATATAAAAGCAAATAATGCAATTGTTTTCACACAAAAAGGCGCGATGGCGCACGGGAGCGGGTGCGCGATGCGGAACGCACCCGCACACCCAAACAAGGAGAAGGATATGACGTCGATCAAAAAAATCCTACTGAAAGACGAGAGCGGCACGGCACGCGCCGCAATGACCCTTCGGCTCGGGGGGAAAAGTACCCTCGCAGTCCCGTGTGGCATTCGCCCGATCGCCTACGAAGCGGACGGCAAGGTCAGGGTCTTAGAGAGCGGAGAGCTCCCCCCTTTGCCCGCGGGGCTTTCCGAGCTGTCCGTGCTCGCAGAACGAGGCGGGGAGCGGCTCTTCGCGACTACCCGATCGGGAGAGGACGCCACCCTCGCGAAATGGAGACTGAACGAGCGCATAAGGAGCGAAAAAGCCTCGGAAAAAGTCCCTACGAGCCCCTTGGAAAGGGCGCACGGTGCGGAGCAGGAAACGGACGCTACGGAGAAGGAAGAAATCGAGGACGTGACGAACGAGGAGAAGAGCGTCCCGCCCCTCTCCGCAGAGAGCGAAAACGCCCTGACGAAGGCAAAGCGACTCCTTGCCGAGAACGAACCCTTCGAGCTATTCAACGACCTGATGCCGCAGTCTCGCTGGGCGAAGATCGAGACCGAGGAATGTCTGTGCTTGATCGGGATCGTCACGGACGGCGACGAGGAACACGTCCTATACGGCGTCGCAGGCACCCCGGGCTACCCGCCCGACGAGGACAAACTGTGGACCTACTTCCCGACGAGCGACGAAGAAGGGTTTTACTTATCCGATCTCTGACGAGTGCTTACGATCGTCGAAGATTTGCGTAGCGTCAGAGCGGAGCGAAATCGAGCGTCTCTCACGTGCGGCTAATGTCGCTTGATATGTCGGCTGACGCAGACTTGATATGCCTCGCAATCGCTCGGCTTAATATGCACCTATCGGTGCTTGATATGTGGCTACGCCACTTGATATGACGCATACGCGACTTGTTATGCACCTGACGGCGCTTGATATGTCGGCTGACGCAGACTTGATACGGTTTGTCAGACAAAAAGCCGTGACAGGGGTATTGTCACGGCTTTTCAAAAAAGGTGGGGGCGAGCAATTGCCCGCCCCCGTTTGTCGATTTGGTTATTTGCCGTGTCGAATTACAAGATCTGCCTGATGATGAACTTGCCGATCTCGGTCACGATGGACTTATTCTTCTCGGAAGAGAGGAATCCGAACACACCTTTGGCAAGGGCGGTCGCAGGACCGGTGCCGTCCTCGGGGAAGATCTCGCCGGTTTTCGCCGCGCCTTTGATCTCAGCAAGGAGTGCCTCGATCTCGCTCACATTGTCGTTACCCCACTCGCCGTGGAAGTTGGACAACGCAACTCTGGTGTGATCGACATTGACGCCCTCGTCGTCCACGATGTCGAAGTCGACGGAAGCCGTCCAGGTCTCATCGGTACTCGTCGCGTCGAACACCACCGTGTACGTGCGCTTGCTCTTCAAGGTCATCTTGAAGGTGATCACGAACTTGGACTCTTCGCTGCTGCCGTCGAAGGTCAATTCGTAGAGGTTGTCACCGTACGCGACCTTGATGTAGACGATGTCCTCATAGCCCTTGGTGTTCGCCTCGACCTTGACGAGTTTGAGATCCTTGAGCGCCTTGACGTCCGTCGGGATGCCGGCATCGAAGGTCTCGTTGATCGCTTCGATCACGGACTTGACGGTCTCGTCGGTCACGTTGATGGACAGCGAGAACGGATCGGTTTCAAAGGCGATCACGCCATCTTTGACCAGTTTGTTGTAGATCTCCTTGACGCCGTCGAAATACTTGCTGATCTCACCCATGACGTCCGGAGCTTCCGCAGTAGCGCCATCTTTGCCGACATCTCCTTTGTCGTCGCCACCTTCTTCTTCATCGAGTTTCGCGAAGAAGTAATCGATGAGTTCTTTGACAACTTCGTTGCCGTAGATCGCTTTCGCGCTCTCAAACGCCTTTTCCTCGTTGGCGATCGTGATATTCAGCATACTACCATTATAGGACAAGCCGTGGTAATTCTTTTCCTCGTCCCACAAGCCGAGCCAACGCTTGATCGCCTTCATGTTGATGACGTCCTTGACCTTGCCGTCCTCGCCGATCTCGGTCGTATAGAGGTCGTACTTATAGACGGTTTTGCCATCGTCCAAGCCGAACGCAGTACCGCTCACGCAGAGGAGATGGGTCTTCTGCTCGTAGCTGATGGAGAGGAAGTTGGACCATTCGTTTTTCTTCGCCTCTTCGTACTTGACGTTGCCGCTATGTTGTCTGATCACGAGAGCGGCACGAGCTTCGCTCTCAAAGCCCTTCTCGATGATCTCGAGCGGGTTGATGTCGGTCACGAATTCAAAGTGGAAGGTGGAGTCGAGCGCTTTCTCCTCATCTTTTGCGACGTGGTTGACATACACGTCACCGCTGAGGTCGACGTTGGTCGGGCTGAAATAGCCCTTCTGCTCTCTGGCTGCCACGATCGCGTCACGCGGTACGACGTCGGCGATCTTGGTCTCGCCCGAGGTCACGAAGGAGAAGTCCTCGAAATAGATCGCGAAACCGATGGACGGCAGATCGATCTTGATCGCATCCGCAGCATCGGAGAAGGCGAAGGTGGTATCCTCGGGGATATTCACCGCGAGTTCGAAGTCGGTGAGGTATTCCTTATTGCCTTCGGTCTTCATCTCCGCGCTGATGGAGATATGACCACGGAGACCGTTCATCGAGGAGAGGTCGAGGCCGATGTCATCAAGGAAGCCGATGTCGATGCTGCCGAGAGAGGAGATGATCGAAGAGACCTGACCCATCACGTCCGCGAGGTTGATGTCGATCATATAGCGATCGCCCTTCTTATACGCCTTCGCGAGCATCTTGACGATGCCGGGGATCATCGTGCTGATCGTGGGATCCACTTCGTAGCTGTTAAGCAAAGCGTCAAGACCGTCGATATCGTTGTCGAAGACGCCGTCGCCCGCAGTCTCTTTGATGATGGAGTTGCCCTCGTCGTCCTTCAACAGACCGCTCACGAAGCCGAGGATGTCGGCGTACTCGATGTACTTGTAAGCGTAGGTTTCTTCATTGTCTCTGGTAACGGGATACTGGATGTAGACCCTGCTGTCTTTCGCGGTTTCCGCACCCTTGTAGTAAAGACCCGCGATCTCCTTGCCGGAGCCGTTCTCGATCACGAGGCCGAGCTCGGTATCGGGCTTGGAAGACGTATCAACGTTGCCCTTTACGCGGAGCGCATAGTTCGCACCGAACGCGTCGAAACCAAGCTTGCCGTCCAGACCGAACTTGCCGGTTTGGATATTGGCGGTGACCTTGTTCGCGCTGTTCACGAATGCGGCAATGATCGCATCGAGCGTATCCGTAATAGCGTCCTCGTCTTCAAGATAGTCGTAATCGGCGGTGCGGCTGTGCTTACCGGACCAATTCGCGTACTTGACGGTGGACTCCTTAACGGTGAGCGTCTTGGACAAGGCGCCCTGCTCCCAAGAGATCTTGACCGTGTACGTGCCGTTATTGTAGGTCACGTTAAAGGTGGGTTTGTAGGTCTTTTCGGTACCCTTGAGATTGTAAAGGGCTTTCGAATTGTTCAGATCCGTCGTCAAAGCACCTCTCTGGTTCTCCGAAGCTTCGGTCGCGTGCGCCAAAACCCAGTTGTCCAGGTACGCCTGCAAATTCGTCTCTACATCTGCTATCGCCTTGTCGGAAACGCCGACCAACCCGCCGGAAGAACCCGGATCCGCCGGAGTTTGGGGATCGTTGTTCTTATTCCCGCAGGCGACCAACGTGAAGGCGAGAACCGCGCAGAGCAGCATCGCTAAGATGATTATTCCCAGCTTTCTCTTCATAGTTGATAAACCTCCAAAAAAAAGATTTTGTATTACCATATTAGCACACACGCGCGTGTTTGTCAAGAGGCAATGATTCCCTATTTTGCGCTGCGCGTATTTGTCAGACGGTTCGCTTCGCTCCGATCCGGCGCTGACCAGCAGGTTTTTGTCGAACGGTTTTCTTCTTGCGATTTCTATCGTAATAATGAGAATAATTTTTGTCCGTGTCTTTGATGCCTTTTTATCTTATATTATCGCTACCAAATCCCCATACTAACGCTATGGTTTTGGAAAAAAAATGTAAAAAAATGAAAAAAGACTTCGGAGAAAGCGCGGATCTGACGATCAGACGGGCGGAGATCGGCGGACGCCGAGCCTTTTACGCGGCGATCGAAGGCCTCGTGGACAAGGAGCTCCTCGAAGAACACGTGATCAAGCCGCTCTCCGCGATCGAGACCTTCTCGCGTGGATCGGTCGAGAAGGGGGTCTATCTGACCGCCCCCGTTGAGTGGGCGTCTACCCTCGCCGAAGCGGAAGAGGAGATCGCGTCGGGAACGGTGGCGCTCGTCATAGAAGGGGAAGAAAAGATCTGTCTCTTATCGGTCAAGAAATGGGAGCGCAGATCGGTCGAGGAGCCGCCGACCAGCAGCGTGATCAAGGGGCCTCGCGAAGGATTCACCGAGGACGTGACCGTGAACGCCGCCCTGCTGCGCCGCCGTCTGAAGAGCAAAAGCCTCGTGATCACCGAGAAAAAGGTCGGCAAATACACGGGCAGCAAGGTGCTGATCTGTTATCTGTCCGACGTGGCGTCCCCCGAGACGGTGGATCTCGTGACCGAACGGCTCGCCGAGATCGACCTCGACGGCGTGATCGACAGCAGCTATCTGACCAAGTTCCTCGAGGACGATCCCGCTTCGCTCTTCCCGCAGGTCGGTTCGTACGAAAAGCCCGACGTCGTCGCGGCGAAACTCCTCGAAGGACGGGTGGCGATCCTATCGGACGGCAGTCCGATCGCGCTGACCGTGCCACACCTCTTGATCGAGAGTTTCCAGGACAGCCAAGATTATTTCAAGCGAAACACGCGAGTCACCGTAACCCGATTTCTGCGTCTGTTCGGGGCGATCATCGCCCTCTTTCTGCCTGCGGCGTTCGTGGCGGTGCAGGAATATCAATATCAAGTGTTGCCCCTGAAGTTCTTGATCACGATCATCAACAGCACCAACGGCACCCCCCTCTCGCCCACCCTCGAAATGTTGCTCGTCCTCATTATCTTCGACATATTGAACGAGGCGAGCGTCCGTATGCCGCGCTACGTCGGTATGGCTCTCTCGATCGTCGGCGCGATCGTACTCGGCGAAACGGCGGTCAGCGCGGGATTATTGAGTTCGCCCGCCGTCCTCGTGACTGCGCTCTCTTCGATCGGTCTGTATCTCGTACCCGACGACGTGGGGACGTATAGCCTGCTCAGGCTCCTGTTCGTCGCGACCGCCGCCCTTTTGGGACTGCTCGGCATCCTCTTTGCGGTGATGCTCCTTTTGTCCCATCTCGTGACCCTGGAGAGTTTCGGATCGGACTACCTATCTCCCTACGCGCCCTTGAGCGCCGGCGACCTCAAGGACGGCTTCGTCAAGCGCGAATTGCCCGATATGGTAAAGCGCCCGCAGGGAGTCTCCAACCGAAATCCGACCCGCATTCGGAATCGTAAGCCGCTCGCGACGCGCCTCGGCGAAGAGGAGAACGGCGATGAAAACTGACCTCGTCCTGCCCAAGATCCATAACGGACAAACCACCTATTCGCAAGCCGCGTTGATCGGCGTCCTCGCGGTGATCGCCACGAAGTTCTGCACGCTCCCCGCCATCCTTGCGGGCATCGCGGGGAGCAAGGCGGTGTGGGCGGCGCTGATCCTCGTCGCGGCGGAGATCGCGATCCTCGGCTGCGCTCTGTCTGTCGCCAAACAAGGCGGACTGTCCGCGCTTCCGCTGAAAAAGGGAGTTCGCGTTCCGCTCGCGCTCCTTTTCCTCGTCTTCTTCGCGCTGAAACTGACCGCCCTATCGAGGGAGATCGCGAGCTATTTCGCGCTGTCCCTCTTTGAAAACGTCGCCGTCCTGCCCATCTTGATCCTACTGCTCCTGACCGCGGCGCTCCTCGCGGAGAAAGGGTATCGAGCGATCGGCAGAATGCTCGAGATCCTGATTTGGCTCTTTCTCTTCGTGATCCTATTCGTCTTGGTCTTCACCCGCACCGAGGGAGACCTCTTCAACGCACTCGGCATGCTGTCGCCCGACCTGAAGGGGCTCGGCGAAGGCGCCTTCAAGGGGGCGGCGTGGTTCGGGGACGGCGTGATCCTCGCCTTCCTCGACCTATCGAATGAGAAGAGCGACACCCCCGCCGAGAAAAAGACGCGAGGCAGGATCACCTTTGCAGCCGCCTTTGCCTCTGTCCTGATCGTCGTGACCTTCTACGCCGTCTTTACGTCAGTGTACGGCGACGCGGCGAAGATGACGAACTACGCCTTCATCAAACTCAGCGCTTTCAAGGCGAACGCCGACGAACTCGGCTCGGCGGATTGGCCCGTGATCATTCTGTGGTCGGTGGTCTCTTGTCTGTATCTCGCGCTTCTCTTCCTCTCGGGGAAGGAATCTCTCCGCATGATCGGCGGGAAAGAGGACAGTCGGAAGAGCCGCATCCTCTCCTTCCTGCTGCTCGGCGGCACGGCGACCATCCTCTCCACGCTGTTCCTCGCGGAAGAAGGGGACTACGCCGCCTTTATGACGAAGGTGATGTCGGTCGTGACGATCCTCGCCGCGGCGGCAAGCGTGGGAGTCGGGATCTATGCGATCAAGAAGGGAAAAGGAGAAATGAATGAAAAAGCGAACTAAACGGATCGCCGTCGTAGCGTTGATCGTGCTTGCCTGCGCCCTGATCGCCGACCTCATCGTCGCGGAACCCATCCTGAATAAGGGGGTCGTGATCGGTATGGGGCTCGATCAAACCGAAGGGGGCGAGATCGAGGTCACGATCCAGATCGCGGTGGCGGGAGAGAGCTCCGCACCGGGCGCTCCCAACCGTTACGCCGTAGTCAGCGGCGCCGCGCCCACCTTGACGGGTGCGATGGACAAGATCGCGCGGATCACCGCCTACGAGCCCGCCTATTTCCATTGTCATATCTTGCTCGTCGGGGAAAGGCTCGTGATCGAGGGCGTGCGTGAGGTCGTCACCGAGCTCTTCGTCGAGGACGCCGTGATGGACGACGTCGCGATCATGGCGGTCGAGGGAACGGCGAAAGAGACCATCGAGCGGAGCGTGTCGATGCAGGGGGCGGCGTCGGTCTATCTGCAACAACTGAACAAGCTGAACAGCACGTCGGGCGGGCACCCGACCGCGACCTTAAAGAGCTTCGTGACCGCCTTCGAGACGGCGGGCTATACCCCCTATCTCCCGTGGGTCACGGCGGTCCCCGTCCCCAAGGCGATCGGCGGCGCGGACACGGGCGGCGACGAACAAAACTACGCGTTCGACTGTTCCGAAACCGTCCTCTTCACGGACGAAGGGATCGGCACGGTCGAGAGCGAAGAGACCACCGTCGCGATCGGACTGACGGGACAGACCGAGGGAATGCTGCTCCCCATTCGGACGGAAGGCGGGTTTCTGGACGTCCTCGTAAAAAAGTCCATGCACCTATGGCATATCGAGAAGAACGGCGCGGTCACGTTGTCCGCCCTCTACTTCGTCAAGGTCGTCGCGACCGACCTTGGGGAGAGCCCGAAGGATCTATCCGAGGAGTTCGTATCGGAAACGGTGGAAAGGTATGCGCGGGAGACCATCCTATCCGCCTATATGCGCGGCGTGGAAAAAGGGCGCGATCCCTACTCGCTCGAGGGGAAATATCACAAGAAATACGGCGACGAAAAAGAGCCGTCCGAGACGACCCTTCAAGTCAAGATCGCGGTGAAGACCGGCGACGTTTGATCATTCGAGATTGAGCTTCTTGAGTAGGTCGGGATTGAAGCGTTTGGCGAGCTTCTTCTCAAGGAAGATAAAGAGGACGAAGATCACCGCGCCCGCACCGGTCAAGGTAGCCAAGATGTAATACATCTTCGCCGTCAGTTCTTTGAGCGGCATCATCTGGAAGGTCCACGGGGAAAGGAGCCAGCCGAGCAGATATAAGCCGAGCATCGCGAAGAAGATCACGGCGTGCTTGACGTCCATCGGCAGACAGACGCGGAAAAGCACCATAAAGTTCGCGACGGCGACCATCAGGACCGACAGCATATCCGCCTCCTCTATCGTCAGCCCGAGCGGGGCCTTGATGATCTGGATCGCGACGATACCGACGACGATGGTCAGCGCCCCGGGGAGCGCGCGTCTGAGCGCGTGATAGAGGAATCTGCCCTGCGCGCGTTCTTTATTCGGCTCGAGCGCGAGCAGGAAAGAAGGAATGCCCGTCGCCGTCACGCCGACCAAGGTCAAATGGGACGGTTCGAAGGGATAGCTGCCGATAAAGAGGAAGATGATCGCGAGCAAGGTCGCGTAAATCGTCTTCACGAGATAAAGCGAGGCGGAGCGTTGCAGATTGTTGATCGAGCGCCTGCCCTCCGCCACGACGCGGGGCATCGACGCGAAATTGGAATCCAACAAAACGAGGGACGCCACGCTCTTCGCGACGTCGCTACCGGAAGCCATCGCGACCGAGCAATCCGCCTCTTTGAGCGCGAGGACGTCGTTGACGCCGTCGCCCGTCATCGCGACGGTGTGACCCTGCTTTTTGAAGGTCTGGATCAACGCGAGTTTCTGCTCGGGGGTGACCCTGCCGAAGATCTTATACTCTGCGACGAGTGCGTCGTAATCGGGGTTTTCTCCCCAGGACGCGGCGTCGGTATATTTGTCCGCACCCTCGAGCCCCGCCTTGGCGGCGATCGCCGAGACGGTCACGGGGTTGTCACCCGAGATCACGCGAATGTCCACCCCTTCTTCCGCAAAGAAACGGAGCGTATCCGGCGCTTCCGCGCGGATCTTGTCCTCGATCAACACAAAGCCGAGGATCTCCTGCTTCGAAAGGGGCTCGCCCTTCACGATCGCCGCCGTACGAGCGACGGTGATCACGCGCTTGCCCTGCGAAGAATAGGCGGCGCACTTCTCGGCGTACTGCGGCGCGAGGTCGGGCGCGATGAACTCCAAAGCCCCCATCACGTAGCCGACGGAGCCCTTGTTCGCCCCGCTCCATTTGCGGTCGGAAGAGAAGGGGAAGGCTTCGCCCTCGGGGAGAATCTCCTGCCTGCCGACGTAGTCCGCGACCGCTTCGTAGGTCGGGTTGTTGTCCTTTACGCAAGCGACGACGTAAGAGAGCGCGTCCTTGATCTCCTTTTCATTGCCCGATTCCGTGGCGACGTCGGTCACGACCATCGTGCCCTCGGTGATCGTTCCCGTCTTATCCAAGCAGAGCACGTCCACGCGCGCAAGCGTCTCGATGCTGTATAGATCCTGCGACAACGTCTTGTGCCGCGACAGCCGCACGACTCCCACCGCGAAAACCGTCGTCGACAGGGCGATCAACCCCTGTGGGATCATCGAGACCACGCTGCCCGCCATCTTGAAGACCGCCTCGGCGGGCGTATTATGGACGACGAGCATCTGCTTTAAGAGCAAGCCGACGCCGAGCGGCACGACGATGATGCTCATCAGGCGAATGATCGCGCGGAGCGAGCGCAATATCTCGGAATTGGTCTTCTTGATATAACGAGCGCCCGCGGCGATTTTATTCGCGTAGTTGTCCGCACCGACGTGGACGACGCGCGCGGAGCATCTGCCGCTGACCACGAAACTGCCGCTTTTCAGCTCCTCGCCTTCCTTCTTGAGGATCGGGTCGGATTCGCCCGTGATCATGCTTTCGTTGACCTCGATGCTACCGCCGACGACCACCGAATCGGCGCAGATCTGCCTGCCCGCTTCGAGGATCATCACGTCGTCGAGGACGAGCTCTTCGACGGGGATCAACCTCTCTTCCGCATCGCGGAGCACCGTGACCTTGGGCGCGGAGATCAAGGAGAGTTTTTCAATGGTTTTTTTTGCTTTCAACTCTTGGAAAATGCCGACGAAGAGGTTGAAAAAGACGATGCCCATAAACAGGACGTTGCGCCAGTTCTTGCCGTCGCTCATCACGAGGATCAGCACCGCGAGCAGAATATTCAGCCCGTTGAAGAGCGTGCAGAGGTTGTCGCGGACGATCCTGCCGACGCTCTTGGTCTGCAGGTCCTGCCGTCCGTTCACCTTGCCCGCCGCCACGCGCGCCGCGACCTCTTCCGAGGTCAGCCACAGAGCGGTCTGCTCGACTGTCTTTTCCCTCTCTTCCATCACTTCTTAGCGCCCTTTTGCCTGACGAATTCGTACATACCGACGCCCGCCGCCACCGACACGTTCATCGAGGCGATCTGCCCCGTCATCGGGATCCTGACCGAGCCGTCGCACAGTTTCTTGGTCAAGGCGGACACGCCTTTCCCCTCTGCGCCGAGTACGAGGGCGACGTCCCCCGAAAGGTCGGCGGTAGCAAGTTCCGCGCCGTCCATATCCATCGCATAGACCTTGAAAAAGAGGTCTTTCAGGTCGCGGATCACGTCGTTGATGTTGGTCACGCGCGCGACCTTCACGTATTCCGAAGCGCCGCACGAAGTCTTGATCACCGTGTCGTTCACCGCGACGGCTCTGTGCTTGCCGATCACGACGCCCGCCGCGCCGAGACACTCCGCGCTACGCAAGATACTGCCGAGGTTGTGCGGGTCCTCCACGCCGTCGAGGATCACGACGAGGCGCCCCTCGTCCGCGACCGCAAGAATGTCGTCGAGGTCACTATAGGTGAAGTCGGTCGTATAGGCGACCACGCCTTGGTGCTTGCCGCTCGGGGAGAGTTTGTCGAGGTTCTCGCGCGAACAGAATACCGCCTTCGCGCCCCGCGACTTCGCCTGCAAGGCGAGGGCTTCCGCCATCTTGTCCCCTTTCTGCACGCAGATCTTGTCGATCGTGCGCCCCGCTTTCACGAGTTCCTTAACCGCGTTCTTTCCTTCTACGATCATAAGTTCTCCATCTTGGCGAACAGCTCTTCCAGGCGTTCGCTCTCTCCCGTCAGATATAAATAGCCGATCACCGCTTCGAGACCGCTCGCGCGGCGATAGTCGGTGACCGAATAATTCTTCGCATGGTGACGGCTCTTGCTGTTGCGCGCGCGGTGAAAAATATCCGCCTCTTCCTCGGTCAGGAAGGGCAGGATGCGCTCCGCCTGCTCGGACTGCGCGTGTGCGTTGACCTCTCCCGACGCCAGGCGATGGAGCGCGTTAGTCTTCGCGTCCGACGACAGCGCGAGGCGAGTGCGTACGCGCAGGGTCTCCACCCCGTCTCCCACGAATGCGAGCACGAGGGGATTCATTTGCCTGACTTTATTTTTATCCAAGGGCGTCTTCAGCATACCGTTTTACCTACTACGTATTATATTGCATTCCGCGCGAAAAAGCAAAAGGTTTCATCGGCGCATCGCCTTCGCGGACAAAAAAGATCGAAAAGGGGAATCCTCGTTCTATCCTCGCGGCGCGGCGCATAGTCTTTAGCGGTGTGTATATGTGGAAAACGGAGATCGAATTGTGGATAAGTCGGTGGATAAGTGGACTACTTATTCATTTTTGCATTTTTTCATGCATAAAAATGCGAATTAAGGCGAAAAGGAGCGGATTATGTTCAAGGTGGTAAGGTTGAAAAGCATACTGATCGCGGCGGTGGCGTTGCTGCTCGCGGCGGCGATCGCGGTGGGGGTCGTCTTCGGCGTGCGCGCGGAAAAGCGAAAGCGGCGTTCTCTCCCCTGCCCAAGCCGACCGTCGT
>JAFZZX010000050.1 GCA_017615515.1 Clostridia bacterium | reverse complement strand
TCTTGTCCGCGACCAAAGCAATAAACTCCCCATTCGTCGGCTTCTCGTTCCCCGAATACACCTTCACGCCGAAGATCTGATTGATATTCTCGATCTTCCCTTTATTCCAAGCGACCTCGATCGCGTGACGAATCGCACGCTCGACCTTGCTCGCCGAGGTATCGAACCGCCCCGCCACCTCGGGATACAGGCGCTTGGTGATACTATTGATGATCTCGGGACAGGCGACTGCCATCTTGATCGCCTCGCGCAGGAACTGATAGCCCTTGATGTGGGCGGGAATGCCGACCGAAATAAAGATATTCGTGATGCGCTCGTCGAGCATACGGTTCTGCTGTAAACGCACGGTGGGCAGGATCTCGCCGCCGACCAATTCGTCGATCCGATTCTTGAGAGACAGGAAACTGATCGGCTTCAGCATATAGTGGCTTGCGCCGCCGCGGATCGCCCGTGCGGCATACTCGTCCCCGGGGATCGCGGAAAGCGCGATGAACTTCGCCCTCGACCCGCCGAGACGCGCCCCGCTCATGACCTCGAAGCCGTCGGTTTCGGGCAGGATCATATCGAGCAATACGACGTCCGGCTCGACGCGCAGGATCGCCTCGATGCCATCCTTGCCCGTGCGCGCCACCGCCGCCACGCTATATCCTCTCTCCCCTGCGAAAAACATTTTTACCGATGCAGAAAAATCGGGATCGTCGTCTACGATAACAATAGTGACCTCTTTCATATTCGCTCCTTATTTAATTGTTTATCGTCAAAAACCTCGAGATTTTCTCTATCTGCCTGTATTTTATCACGCCGTTCGCCACAACGCAACGGTTTGACGGGTATTTTTGTACAAAAATTGGCGATATTTGTCGACAGATACTCTTTTTTGTACAAAAATCAAGACCGCACGGGGTGTGCTTTTCTCTTTTTCGTTGAAAAATCGCGCCGAACGTGGTATGATGCAGGTATGAGAAAGGTGAACGCGAAGGAGATCTCCCTGCTCCTCGACTGGTACAGAGAGCATAAACGCACGCTGCCGTGGCGGGACGAAGTCTCGCCCTATCGCACGTGGGTGTCGGAGATCATGCTCCAGCAGACCCGCGTCGAAGCGGCGAAAGGGTATTTCCTGCGCTGGATAACAAGATTCCCGACCGTCGGCGATCTCGCGGCGGCGAGCGAAGAAGAGGTGCTGAAAGCGTGGGAAGGTCTCGGCTACTACAGCCGCGCGCGCAATTTGCACAAGGCGGCGAAGCTCGTCGCGAGGGCGGGCGGCGAACTTCCGCGGGACAAAAAGGCGCTCGAGAGTCTGCCCGGCATCGGCACCTATACCGCGGGGGCGATCCTATCCATCGCCTTCGGCGAGAAGGAGCCCGCCGTGGACGGCAACGTTCTCAGGGTGATCTCCCGTCTGACGGCGGAACCTTTCGACATCACGAAGAACGAAGCCAAGGAAAAGGTCGCAACCGACCTGCGCCCCTTGATGCCCGACGGCGAAACCTCGGACTTCACGCAGGCGCTCTTTGAGCTCGGCGCCCTCGTCTGCCTGCCGAACGCCCTACCGCGGTGCGACCTCTGCCCGCTCGCAGGTGAATGCGAAGCGCATCGCCTCGGCACGGAGACCGACTATCCGCCCCGCACCGTCAAACCCGAAAAGCGCCGCGAAGCGCTGACCGTCTTCGTCCTCGCACTCGAGGGCAAATACGCGATCCGCAAGCGCCCTTCGTCGGGACTGCTCGCGAACCTGTGGGAACTGCCGAATACCTGCGGCACCCTCTCGACAGAGGACGCGGCGCGCCTATACGACGGCGAGATCACCTCGCTCCCCCCTGCCACGCACGTCTTCACGCACGTCGTGTGGGAGATGACGGGCTATTTCGTCCGCCTGTCCGCCCCGCCCGCGGAGAAAGACCTGATCTTCATCACGCCCGAAGCCTTGCGAGAGACCTATCCGCTCCCCTCGGCATTCTCCTCGTATCGTCGCTATTGTAAATAGTTCGCGGTTCGCTCGTCGTCGCACCGCCTTTCGCGCCCGCGATTAAACCTTGATCGCATCGGCGATCTTTTTGCCTTCCGTGGGGCAGGCTTGTAAAACGCGATACGTTCATGATATGGATTTATAATAAGTTGACTTTTTCCCCAAGGCGCTATATAGTATGGCGGTGACGCGCGGGAGCGCGCGCCAATGGGAGAACGAGATGGTACTTTCGATCCTGACAGCCGCCATAACCTGCGCCGCGACGATCGCGAGCGTCCTATTCTTCCCCCGCGTCAAGTTGGGGAAGCTCTCCCTCGACCTCTATCCCTTCATCGCCCTCGTCGGCGCGGTGATCACGGTGGCGACGGGGTGCATTTCGCCCGCCGCCTTGTGGGACGCCCTGACCGCCTCAACGTCTATCAACCCGATCAAGATCTTGCTCCTCTTCCTGTCGATGACGATCTTGTCGGTCTTTTTGGACGAAGTCGGGTTCTTCCGCTATCTCGCAAATAAGGCGCTCCGCCTCGCGGGCAAGAGCCAGACCCGTATATTCACAGTCGTCTATCTGACCGTGTCCGTCCTGACCGTCTTTACGTCCAACGATGTGATCGTGCTGACCTTCACGCCCTTCCTGTGCTACTTCGCGAAGAACGCGCATATCGACCCCAAACCCTACCTGATCGCGGAGTTCGTCGCCGCCAACACGATGAGTATGACCCTCGTGATCGGCAATCCGACGAATATCTACGTCGCGACCGCCTTCGACATCTCCTTTCCGGACTATTTCCTGATGATGGCGCTCCCCACCCTCGCGGCGGCGGCAGTCGCCTACGGCGTCCTGTATCTCCTATTTCACCGCAGTCTGCACGCGCCCGTCCTCGCGACGCCCGAAGAGCCGCATATAGAGGACAAGCCGTCCTTGATCCTCGGCTTGAGCTTACTCCTCGTCGCGACAATATCCTTGATCGTCGGGCCCTACGTCGGCGTGCCGATGTGGCTCGTGGCGGTGTCGGCAGTCGGCGCCCTCTTTGTCGCCGTGCTGATCCTCGCCCTGATCCGTCGCCGTGCGCCCTCGGCGCTCGGGAGAACGATGAAGCGCGCGCCGTGGCAACTGGTCCCTTTCGTCCTCGCGATGTTCACGCTGATCCTCGCCTTGACCACGCAAGGTGTAACGGATAAGATCGCGGAGCTCATCGGCACCCGCCTGACGGTCTGGAAGTACGGATTCCTGTCCTTCCTATCCGCGAACGCGATCAACAATATCCCGATGACCGTCCTCTACAGTCCGATCGTCGCTACCCTGCCCGAAGGGGTGCGCCTCGGCGCGGCGTACGCGACCGTCATCGGCTCGAATATCGGCGCTTACCTGACCCCGATCGGCGCCCTCGCGGGCATCATGTGGATCTCGATGCTCAAGCGTCACGACGTGAAAATGGGATACTTTGACTTCGTCAAATACGGCGCGGCGGTCTCCCTGCCCGCACTCGCCGCCGCCCTTGCGGTGCTGCTCCTCGTGCTCTGACAAGGCGCATCTCGCGGCGTTGGCCCCGAAAAGTGCCGCCTTTATCCCCCCCTCTCTCTCTGCATAATATTTATACACACGCACAACATAAGAGCAGGAGGTAAGCAAAATGAACAAGACTACGAATTGTAAAAATTGCGGCAGCAAGAGCGGCAAGAAGTCTGCGAGCACGAAGCGCAGCGTTTCCGATTGCTCGAACTGCGGCAAGAAGTAAGCACCCCCTTAAACGAGCCACCTGCGGGCGATAGCAGGACTGCCCCGCGCTACAAACGCGGGGCTTTTTCTCGGCAAAAGAAAAGGGCAGGCGCGTACTCTATACGCAACTGCCCTTTGGTGAGATCGTTAGCGAAATATCTGCTCTCTTGTGCGTTGCCGAAGATTATTTCGGTTGCTTGCCGATATAGGCGAGGATACCACCGTCCACGTAGAGGATGTGGCCGTTCACGAAGTTGGACGCGTCGGACGCGAGGAACACGGCGGGACCCTGGAGATCCTCGGCGTTACCCCAGCGAGCGGCGGGCGTCTTCGCGATGATGAACTGGTCGAAGGGGTGGCGGGAGCCGTCGGGTTGGATCTCGCGGAGCGGCGCGGTCTGCGGCGTGGCGATGTAGCCCGGGCCTATGCCGTTACATTGGATATTGAATTCGCCGTACTCGGACGCGATATTCCTGGTCAGCATCTTGAGGCCGCCCTTCGCCGCGGCATAGGCGGAAACGGTCTCTCTGCCGAGCTCGCTCATCATCGAGCAGATGTTGATGATCTTGCCGTGACCCTTCTTGATCATCGAAGGAATGACCGCCTTCGCGACGATGAACGGCGCGTTGAGGTCGACGTCGATGACCTGCCTGAAATCGGCAGCGCTCATCTCGCACATCGGGATCCTCTTGATGATGCCGGCATTGTTGACCAAGATGTCGATCACGCCGACTTCCTTTTCCACCTTGGCGACGAAAGCGTTGACCGCGTCCTCGTCGGTGACGTTGCAGACGTAGCCGTGCGCCTTGATGCCGAGCTCCGCGTAAGAGGCGAGCCCCTTATCCACGAGCTCTTGCTTAATATCGTTGAAGACGATGGTCGCGCCCGCCTTCGCAAAAGCGGTGGCGATCGCAAATCCGATGCCGTAGCTGGCGCCGGTCACGAGAGCGACTTTCCCTTCCAAACTGAACATATTTTCCATTTTTAGACCTCCGAACTTTAATTTTCAGATCCGCCGCGTCTTGCGCGACGTCGTAATACGGATATTATATCATATTCCGCGCGAAAAGGGAATCCTTGGAAATGATTTTTCTCTCAAAGGCGCCCTCTTGCGCTCGCGGCGATCAATCGTAGACGAACGCTTTTAGATAAGTGATCACCGAAAGAACCTCGTTTCTGTCCATCGTGAGGACGAACTCATCGTTGATAACGCCGTTCTTGACCAGCCAATCCCACACGTCCGAATCCATCATATTGCGACAGCGGCGCATCGCCATCATCGTGAACTCGCTCGAGCGCGACTTCGCATTGCTGAAAACGGCGCGCAGTCCTTCGTACTGGTCTTTGGTCGCATTCAGCAAGGCTTTGAGCCTCTTGTCGTCGGAGTCCAGCATGATACGGCAAATGCCTTGTATGGTTTTTTCTATCTCGTAGTCCATATTGCCGACGCTTTTCACCACGCCCGCCTTTTCCAGATCGGACACAAACTCTCTCGCCTCTCCGTAGGAAAGCCCTTTTTCGAGCATCAATTCCGGAACGGAGATGTTCCGACGCGCCAAAACGTACTTCGACAACTCTTTTCGATCAATCATCGTCTTCCTCCTCCTCTTTGTGAGATTTCACATAGAACTCGTAGCGATATTTCAGCTGCATCGGGTTGCATGCGGGGACGTATTCCTTCGCGTCCGCCTTGGGCAAGGCGTTCATCTCGGGCATGGCATAGTAGCGCTCCAACTTGGTGAACCAAACTTGGTCGTTGCAGACCTCGCGGATCACGCACTCGCCCGGCTTGATGGCGGCGAGCATCGACTTCGGCACGAGGGGGCGTTTCTCGATCTCGATCGAGGTCAAATGAGGAGTCGTTCCGCTCATCGCCGAATTCGGCGCGATGCGGGTGCATTCGCCGCACTCCTCGGAGAACTCCTTGATCGTCATCAGGTTGTTCGAACCGAAGAAGACGGTGACGTTCATATTGTCGCGTATGATCTTCGCACGATCCGCCCCGTCTCGATTGTAGATACATGCCAACTGCGCATAACTCTGCAAAACGAGCATAAACCAAATATTTCTGCCCGCGCATGCCGAAATAACCGTTTCGAAATCCGGGATTTCGGGGAAGTTGCCGAATTCGTCCAAGACGAAATACCACGGAACGGGCAGTTTGCCCGTGTCGTACTTATTCGCTTCTTCGATCAGCGTCTTGTACATATCCTGCACGAAGCGCGCGATCGTCACGTACTGGTTCTTGAGTTCGTCGCGGAAATCGATAAAGACCGCAACGGGGGTCTTACCGTCCGCATAGTCGCGAATGTCGAAGCTGTTGCACGAGGTGATCATACGCGTCGAGATCTCGTAGTACTGTCCGAGGGAAGAACGCAGGGTCGTCACATAGCTGTCGCGCGTCGTCTTCGCCGCGATAAACAGCGTGCTCTTGACGCAGGTATACGCCCGCGACGTGTAAATGTCGCGCCTGGTGAAGAAGCCTTCCGACCCGTTCGCGCCGTTCAAGTCGCCGATGATATTCTCGATGACAGTCAGCACGGTGCTGAGCGAGAACTTGTCTTCGGTGACCGGATTGACGGGATAATCGATGTCCTCGAGGAGCCCCCACAAAACGCCTTTGAAGATGTCGCGACCGCCGTAGTCCCAAATCGGCTCCTTGCTTGCGAGCGGAATGAAGATGGCGGCAAGATCGTCGATCATCGCGGCGACTTCGGATTCCATAAAATATCTCTTTGCCTCGATCGCGCTGTCGAGCTCCGCTTGGTCGGTGAAAATCTCCCCGTTGAAACGGCACTTGTAGCGTCCGTCCTCGAAGATCGCTTCCACCTCGTCCTCAAGATTCTTCGATTCGAGATAACTGCGATAGATCTTGCGGAACGGGTTCCAACATTCGCTTTTCTTATAATCGCGGAAGTTCAATAAAAGCACCTTGTAGCCTTGCTCCTCAAGGGTCTTGGCGGTGATGCGATAGATCTCGCCCTTGGGATCGGTGATGATCATCGGGCGCTTGACCTTTTGGCGCGCGAAAGACAGGATCTGCGGCACGATGTAGGACGTCGTCTTGCCCTGACGGGTGGCGGCGATGATGCCGACGTGGTTCTCCTGCTTGGTGTACAATTGCATCAGCTTGCCGTCCACGTGGAAGTCCGCTTTGAGCACGCCGGGGATCGCGCGGTTGGGCAGATCGTCCCAAGGCACGAGGTCGGGGGATTTCACAAGGTCCTCGTGGTGCACGAGGATCATATTTTCATAGCCTGCCAACAGTTGTTTTTTATCCATTATACGTTACCTCCGAAGCCGAAAGCGGATCCGCCGTTCCCTTTCTTGAGATAGGGTTTGGCAAGGTCCATCGTGATCTCTTTACCGGATAGTTCGCTGCGATGATTGAGCAGCATCTTTTTGAAAAAGGCGTCGATACGATCGTAGTCCGTTTCTTCCAGCGCCTTCTTGACGTCTGCGGCGATCGTGCCTGCGGCGATGCCGTACAGCGCGCAGTAGTGCGCGTACAGTCTGTCGATCATCAGGGGTTTCTCCGCCGCCCCGAGGGGCTCGATCACGATTTGATCGGTATGATCGGCCAGCGGGCGCTGGTATTCCTTCTCGCAGATACAGATCGGCAGCACCGAGCCGAGGTCGAGCGACAGCGCGGGGTCTTGGATGCGGAAACGGCGCCGTTCTTCCCCGTTCAGGAAGGCGACGAAGGTCTCAAAGAGCTCCCTCTCCATCTCTCCCTCGAAGAAGAAAACCAACACGTTCGCTTTCTTCTCGACGAGATTACGCAAAAAGACGTGATTCTTGTCCAGGCTGAGATCGTTACGGAAAAGCGGGGGCTTGATCCTCGCGACGTTGGCGTCACCGAACGCCGCCTTGATCGCGGCGAAATAGCGCGCCCTCGTTGCGGCAGAATCGCTGACCAAACACAGCGGCGCATAGACCTCGTTGGTGCGGAGATCGACGTTCGCGAGGTTCCGCATAATGCGATCCACCTCTTCGCTCCTGCCGAAGGTTTGTTCGGTCAAGACGTCGCGATCCGCGACGAGCGGTCTCGCGTAGGACAGGCTGAGAGGCAATTCGCACGCTTCGGAGATATTGCCCCGATGCCCGGAGAAGATCAGCGCCTCTTTCGCCTCGCCGTCGATGACCTCGCTGTAGACCACGCGCGCCGTGACGGGATCGAACATCACTTTGTTCACCCTGCTCGCGTCCATGCTCTTTTTGAGCAAGCGCACGTTCGGATCGGGCAAGACGGTCGGAGCGACGTCCGGGAAGATCTCCTCGCGCAAATACTCGCAAGGCGTGTTCTTGAGGCAGGCGAGCACGACGCTTGCATACTTTTCACGCGCGCCGTCGCCGTATTCGCACAGAGCGATCGCGCTGACCACGTCCCCCCAGTAGGCGGCGTGTTCGAGGGTCTTTCTGCCGCGCTCGAGGTCCTGCGCCATACCGATGCCCGTGCAACGCAAGATGCCGAGGATGCGGAGCGCGACGAGGATCCCCGCCGACGCTTTCTCGATCAAATCGCCGTAGACAGAGTACGCCGCGGACTGCTTTTCCGCCACCATCTTGAGCTTCTGCATCTGGGTAACGGCGTTTCCCTTGAGGGCGATCAGGTATTCCTCTTCCTCGGAATAGCCGTATTCCGCCGTTTCGCCGTTAAACTCCAGGTATTCGTTGATACGTTTCTTGCGGAAATACTCGTTCTCGTCGCGAATATTCGCAACCGTGTGTTGCGATACCTTGGCAAGGAACTCCTCGATCTCTCGGTCGGTCAAGCGAAAGAGCTTGCCGAGAATCGGAAAGATGCGTTCTTTGACGCAATAGTCACCCAGAACCGCCTCAAACACGAAATATTCGTGCAAGGCAAGTTCAATCCGATCGCTGAACTTCATTTTTTGTCCTCCTATTATTGTTTCCAACCGAATGGATTTCGACCGTCGAAAGAACGACGGATCGAGAATAAGACTATTATATTCGATATATGTCGAATTGTCAATCCGTGTAACGCTCATGCGTTACGGCTTTTTACGATAGGCGTCCTTGATCGCGTCGACGCTCTTCTCTCGGCGCAACAGATCCTCGGCGAATTCCCCGATCGGACGACAGAGATCCACCGCGTCCACGATCTCGCCCTCGCGGCGCATACTGTGGTATTCGTATTCCGAGACGATCAGATGATCGGCGAGACGAATGCCCACCATACCGAGCGCTTGCGCGATGCGATTGGTCGAGTCGATGTCCGCGTCCGAGGGCAAAAGGCTGCCGTTCGGATGATTGTGTCCCATCGCGACGTAGGTCGCGCCGCATTTCGCCGCCGTGGCGACGAGCTTATCGCGGTCGATCGAGACCGAACGACGTTCGCCGTGCGTGAAGATCTCGCTCTTCAAAATCTTGCCGGCTTCGCTGAGATAATAGATCAGGAAATGTTCCTCTTTCTTCCTGCCGATCCGTGCGATCATCGCCGACGCGCACGCCGCGGGCGAAGTCAGATTCTCCCCTTCCTTCTCGGCGAGCAGATAGGCGTTAAAAGCCTCGGGCAGGAGATGCAGGAAAAGCGCCGCGTTCTCCGTCATGCCCTTGACCGACGCGAGGAGTTCGGTATCGGCGTCCAAAACTTTCTTGTACGACCCGAAGGTCAGCAATAGTTCGTGCGCGATCGCATTGGTATCGCGACGGGGCACGAAGGAAAAGAGCAGGTATTCGAGTTTTTCGTGATCTTCCAAACATTCAACCCGTATTTCCTGATCTTGTTTCTGAGTCTTTCTCTGTGTCCGTCGTGCATCCCTGCCATCGTGTATCTCTCTTTGCGGCAAAAGCCGCCTTCATAAGAACGGCGAGCGCCCCTTTACAGGGTAACGCCCGTCTTCAATATCGCGATTTGTTTGTCTCCGCGCAGGTCGCACTTGGTCGCCTTGCCCTCGATCGTGTCGAGCAGCAGGTCGTACAGCGCCTGCGCCGCCGCCTCGACGTCACCCGTCAACATCACGCCCGCGTCGAAGTCGATCCAATCCTTCTTCTTCGCCGCAAGAGGGCTGTTGGACGCGATCTTCAAGGTCGGCACGACGCTCCCCAAGGGAGTGCCCCTTCCCGTCGAGAAGAGGATCACGTTGCATCCCGTCGCCGCGAGGGTCGTACAGGCGATGATGTCGTTGCCGGGACTCTCGATCATATTGAGACCGCGCTCCGTCGCGCGCTCGAGTTCGCCGAGCACCGCGAGGACCTCGCCCCGCCCCGACTTCTGCACGCACCCGAGGGACTTCTCCTCAAGGGTGGTGATACCGCCCGCCTTATTGCCCGGTGAGGGATTCTCGTAAACGTTGACGCCGTGCGAACCGTAAAAGGTCTTCCATTTATTGACGAGAGCGGCGATGTCGTCGAAGACTTTTCTGTCCTTCGCACGCTCCATCAGGGTCTGCTCCGCGCCGAACACTTCGGGAGTCTCCGCGAGGACGACCGTCGCGCCGCAGGCTTCCATAAGGTCGGCGACCCGTCCGATCAGATAATTCGCCGTGATGCCGGAAAAGCCGTCGCTGCCGCCGCATTTCACGCCGATCGTCAGTTCGGACAGAGGAACGGACTCCCTCTTGTCCTTCGACGCCACGGCATACAGTTCTTCGAGAAGGGCGAGCCCTTCGGCTTCGTCGTCCTCGACTTCCTGCGCGACGAGGAAACGCACGCGCTCGCCGTCCGGCACGATCTCGCGGATCCCGTCCATACGGTTCTCTTCACAGCCGAGACCGAGGAAGAGCACGCCGCCCACGTTCGCATTTTTCGACAGATTCACGAGGATCTGTTTGGTGCGGGTCAGGTCGTCGCCAAGTTCGGAACAACCGACGCGGTGGGTCAGCACCACGACGTCGTCCACTTTGAGATCGTTTGCGTGTTTTTCTTTGAATCGACGCGCGATCGCCTCCGCCGTCGCCGCAATGCAACCGACGGTCGGCACGATGTAGAGATCGTTGCGCGCACCCGCTCCGCACGCCCTTCTGTACGCCATCACGCTGTCACGCGCGGGCTTCGCGGGAAGAGGAGCGAGTTTTTTGTCGTAAACGTAGGAAAGGGCTTCGGCGGTAAGGGCGCTCGACAGATTGTGCGT